>CALGZV010000105.1 GCA_937934385.1 uncultured Clostridia bacterium
TCCTCAAAAGATCCGCATTTTGTCATATCATGGTGTTTACAGGTATGATTGCATACGGAATGTCCTTCTTCTGCCATTCGCTTTACAAGCTCTGTATTTCTGATTATCAGGTTATCAAGAACGAAAAACGCCCCTTTAGCATTGTGCTTGTCAAGTGCGTCAAGTACCTTTTCTACATTTCCGTTTTCGTAGCCTGCGTCAAATGTGAGATATATTACCTTATCGTCATCAGTAACACATTTATCATAATAAAATGCTTTGTAATTCTCCGTAAATTTCAGTTCCGCATCAAGCAAAGGCTGTGTTCCGGTTTTATTCGGAGTAAAATACCAGTTGTACGGAGTTGTTTCTGCGTGAGTTACCTTAACTGTACAATATTCCGATAATGCACCTGAGCTGAGGCCGAAGGTCAACAGTAAAGTCATTGCTAAAGCAACAGAAAAAAACACCGAATATTTTCTTTTCAATTTCATGGTATCTTCCTTTCTTTAATTTTTGATACATTGATAAAATATTTTATCTCAGCATCATAATTATTTTCTCAAAAGAAAAATACATTATGATATGTATAATATTCTTTATATTCCAAATAAGATAACTTTAAGGACGATATCTTGAAATCAAAGAATAAATATGATATACTTATTTTGACATAAGTGTAAATGATTGTTTTGTAAAAATTATTTAGCCTCAAAAAATTTATTAGAAAGGAAAATAAAATATTGAAACAAAAAAGCATTGCGGACACTTTAAAAAAGACATTCTTCGCAATTGTATATGGTATATGCTCAGGAATCGGAATAAACTTTTTCCTTGCGCCGGGCGGACTGTATACGGGAGGCATAACAGGTCTTTCACAGCTTCTGGCCAATACAACCGAAAAGCTCTTAAAAATCAGTATTCCTACATGGACATGGATGCTTATTTTTAATATCCCTCTTGCAATAGCAGGATTTATATTTCTCGGAAAACGTTTTACCGTTTTTTCATTTATTTCAATTATAGCATCTTCATTAGCAATAAAGCTTATACCTGTATTAAATATTACCGATGATCTTATACTTTGCGCTGTGTTCGGCGGAATTATTATCGGGTTTGGAACCGGTCTCTGCTTCAGGTGCGGTTTTTCTACCGGAGGTGTTGATTTTATTATATTTTTTATACAAAAGAAAAAGGGAAGAACCGTCGGGGAATTAAGCATGATCCTTAACGGATGTATTGCAGCTGCAGTAGGTCTTATCTACGGTATTGAGCCTGCACTTTACAGTATTATTGCTATTTTTATCAATAACAAGCTGCTTAATGCGTTTTATATCCAACAATACAATGTAACTGTCTCTATATTTACTCAAAAAAGGGACGAAGTTTTAGAAGCACTTAATAAGATAAGTATACACGGTGCATCATATATGGAAAATGTGTACGGGGGATATACAGATACTCCTATCAGTCTTGTTGTGTCGGTAATAACAAAATATGAGCTTCTTTTATTGAAAGATGCAATATCCGCTGTGGATAAGCAGGCTTTTATAAATGTTCAGCCAACATCGGAAATCATTGGCTTTTTCAAAAAAAATCCAATATAAAAATTTATTCTTAAAGCATGATAATATTCTTATCTAACAAATAAGCAGTTTATGTCTTAAAACATTTTGAGATAATCAGAAATTTTTAAATATATAATTAATTAAGCATATTGATTATATATTATCATAAAAAAGCTCCGCAATCTGTAAATCGCGGAGCTTTTTTATTTATATGTTCTCTTGATTTTATGAGCCGGCAATTATTTTCATAAGACGGGTAAGATCTTTTGAATTAACAACACCGTCGCCGTTGACATCTCCTATGATAATTATAGGATCAGTATCCGGCGGTACATCAGTATCAATAACCGGATCTGTGTCAATGGGAACTTCGGTAACAGAGTCGGTTTCCGAATCAACTACAGGATCGGTTTCATGTCCGGAATCTGTAACAGTGTCGGTTCCCGAATCAATGATAGGATCAGTTTCGCGTCCGGAGTCTGAATCGGTGGATGTTTCAGTTTCAGACGGATCTGCATTGGCAGCTTCAACGCGCTGAGCTAAGATATTATTTGCTTCATCCCGATTCTCACAGAGAATAAAAGAATCAAGATAAAATACATCTCCTTTATCAGCCTCTTCAAAAAAATCGAGCCGGATCATATTTATCCATGATTTCCAATAACTGAGCCTTGAAAGATCTATTATACAACCGGTGTATGAATCACTTTGCTTAAGCGGCACAGATACCATCATATCTCCGCTGGCTGCCGTTACATTATCCGCGCAAAGGAACATAGTTGCCAATGAAGTGCGCGATGAATTCGAAAGAGGATTTTTATATGTCATAACGGCATATTTGTATTTATCCGCCGACAAGGTATTTTCGGTAAGAGAATACTTTATATCAACATGGGGGTCAAATCCATATGTAACATCAAGCTTTGCAGCGCGTTCTGTACTGTCATATGATACTTTCGTATTATATTCATTTTTAATATACTTAAGCATCTGTCCGTCTTCAAATATAAGACGGGAGGCATCGTCAGAATAAGTTATAGGTTGTGCAGGGGTAAATTCACCCTGTGCAGAACGTTCCGGACCGTGTGAAAGAACAATTGCATTTATAACTGAACGTTCATTTCCGTCACTCGGCGTTCCCTGAAGCTTATACTCAGAGCCATCGAGTGTTACCATTGTAGCAGAACCGCCTCCGTCAAGCAGAAATGCATTTACAAGTCCGAGCTCCTTTGCAAGATACGGCATCTGATTTATGCGGAAATACTTAGAAGAGGAGGTAGATTCAACGCTGTCAAGCGTTAAAAACATGAGTGTTCCGTCTGCTGTATAACCTACAATGGAAGTAGCATACAGATTAGTAAGGTTACAGGTATACTCATAACAATAATCTCCGTCTATTACGATTGGAATATGTCCACCGGTTCCTTCCTGTATATCACGAAGCTCGTCGGTATATTTGTCCCATTTATCGTAGGTTTCAACACTTAATGTAACCGAATCTCCGACAGCATATTTTTTGAGTGTTCTCATTTTAGAGCTTGTCGCGGAATTTCTCGAAGTAATTATAATACGATTCTCCTGCATCGTAGGATTATCAGCATCATTAGGGCCGTATATTCCGGTAACAGTTCCGGTTATATTCGTTCCGTGCTGTATCTTATAGTCTGAATCAAAATCAATAACTACTTCATAAGCATCGTCAAGCGCATAATTGTTGAGACAGCCCTTGTCTGTATATACAACTGTAGCATTTTCAACAGGAAGTCTGTTTATAGCGTTCGTTTCCAATGAAGAATTCTTTGTATTGTTTTTAATAGTTACATTTACACCGGGATCACACATAAAGGGTACATAATCGCTTGTAATTCCGAAAGTAAGAAAATCGCCTTCAAAAGGTGTTTCCTCCTCTATATGTGCGGAAGAAATTATTTCTCCGTCACTGACATTAAAGCCTCTTGGAAGCGTTACTGTCTTTTTCATATTTTGTTTATATTCAATTCCGTTGTATACAATATCGTTCTGCCTTGCATGACAGTATCCTACCATCCAAAGATCGGCATTGATTGCGGCAATAACCTCTTTGCCTTCTGTATTGTTTGCATTAAAATTCTTTACAATGGTAGACGTTGACTTTTTTTCGTCAGAATATTTACCTGCGCTTACAACGTCAAAATACAGATCGGTCTGTGCAAGATCAAATTCTACAACGCTGAAATCTTTTGCACCGTATGAAGAGTCCGACGGCAGGGAATAATAGCTGTAGGACACACCGTCATATAATGTCTGGGTTCTTGTCGGTTCCTGCCCGCTTACAGTTCTTACCTTATTATCATTATCGGCAGATACTGCACCGGTAAGTATAAAACATCCCGAAACAGTTGCTACGGCAGTTGCTACAGCAGCCGCTTTCCTTATAAATCCGGTCATATTAAACATCCTTTCTTAAACACATGATTTATGACTTAAAAATAAACGCCATTAAATTAATATCAGCTCATTTTTTCGGACAGCTTAGTTCCGCCCAAAACATGAAAGTGAAGATGCTTTACACTCTGACAAGCATCATCTCCGCAGTTTGTGACAACACGGTAACCGTTGGTTATCCCTGCTTTTACAGCAAGTT
>CALGZV010000106.1 GCA_937934385.1 uncultured Clostridia bacterium
CGATTCCGGTACGTTCGGCCTCTGTAAGAACCTGCGGAATATAAGAACGAGAAAATGTTTCCGGAGGATATGACGGCAAAATAACAAACCGGGAGAGTTCGTATGCCTGTCTGACTCCGGATTCTATTTCATAAAGATCCTTTTTTTCGACCGGCTCCGGAAATGACATCCTGATCTCAGCTATCCGTTTTTCACGGTTTATCTTTACACCGAGATTTTCTCCTGCGGAAAGAATTCTTGCCTGCCTGTCCGTAGGCACATATCTGTTAAACAGTTCTAAGAAGGTTTTGGACATATCAGTTACAATTCCTTTTGTTTACAGTTACATCAATTGTGTTCAGCACGTTTTAACCGAACCGCACTTAACACACATATTCAAAAGAGTTTCTATTATTTCAGTTTCTTTCACCTTGCGTATAATTTCTCCGCCCTCAAATATAAGTCCGCATCCGTCGCCGCAGGCAACACCGAAGTCCGCTTCGCGAGCCTCTCCCGGACCGTTTACGGCACATCCCATTATCGCAACTTTTATACGCTTTTTACAGTTAAGCTCTTCGGAGCGGCTTTCAAACTCATTTACAAGAGATATCAGATCGACCGCTGTACGTCCGCATGTCGGGCACGAAACAACCTCTATACCGCCTTCTGATATTCCGACAGTATCGAGAAGCCGTCTGCCTTCATATATTTCTTCGACAGGATCAGCCGTCAGTGAAACACGGATAGTATCGCCTATACCGTCACAAAGCAACGAACCTATACCGACTGCGCTCTTTATCACGCCCCGGCGCTTTGCTCCCGCTTCGGTCACGCCGAGATGCAAGGGATAGTCGACAGCATCGGAAAGCATGCGGTACGCTCCTATCATTGTACGCAGATCGGAAGATTTAACCGATATAACTATATCATCGAAATCGAATTTGCGAAGCAGCGAAACATGGTACATAGCGCTCTCATACAGCGCTTCCGATGTCGGCGCACCGTATTTTGCAAGAATATTTTTCTCAAGCGATCCGCTGTTGACACCTATCCTTATCGGTACCGAATTTTCCCTGCATGCAGAAACGACAGCCTTTATACGGTCCTCACTGCCGATATTTCCGGGATTTATTCTTATCTTATCCGCTCCGGCGGCTACCGACTCTATCGCAGCTTTATAATCAAAGTGTATGTCCGCTACAAGCGGCACTCTGACGCCTGACTCGCGAAGAAATGAGAACACCGACGCGTTCTCAGGCCGCGGTACCGTAAGTCTGACTATATCAGCTCCCGCCTTTTCAAGTTCACAAGTCTGTTTAAGGACTGCATCAAAGTCATCGGTCGGAACGTTAAGCATCGATTGTACCGATACAGGAGAATCTCCTCCGACGTATATTTTTTCAGTTCCGTCACGTCCGAGCGTTACTTTTCGGGTTCTTTTTCTCAGTTCGGAATAATTCATATCAAAAGCTTCCTTAAATTTATTACAATACTCCCGATATCAGTTTACTTATATCCCCGAATGTTATAACTGCCATCAGAACAAGCAACAATACCATTCCTGCAAGATGTACGTATCCCTCATATTTAGGATCGATAGGCTTACCTCTCAGTAATTCAAGTATCATAAAGAAGAATCTTCCTCCGTCAAGCGCCGGAAGCGGGAGCAGATTTACTATACCGAGATTGAGGGCAATAACCGCACAGAAATACATGAAGTTAACAGGTCCTGCTTTAGCTGCGCTTCCTATCTCCTTTGTTATTCCTACGGGACCGGATACCTGCTCCATTCCATATCTTCCGCTCACAAGATCAAAAAGCGATTCCCATATCATCTTCACATATGATCCCGACTGCCAAAATGTTTGTTTAACTACGTTTACCGGAGTTTTTGGTTCGGCATAAACATAAAAATCAAGATCGCCCATTACAACGCCGGATGAAGTCGCGGTAGGAAATACAACATCATTTAAAACGACCGTTTCGCCGTCCCGTTCAACTGTAACATCGATCGGTTCATATGCATCGTGCATTATCTCATAGGCAAGTTCTGTAGAGGTGTGAACACGTGTGCTGCCTATCTTTATGATTATATCATTCTCACGCAGACCGCTCTGCATGGTTACTGCGTTATCAGATTCAAACTTATAAATAACCGTGGAACCGAGATTAGGGCTTGATACTACCATTACAAAAACAAGAATAAAACCGAGCAGCAAATTCATTACCGATCCCGCAAGTACGATTATCATTCGCTGCCAGACAGGCTTTGTATTGAATGAATCAGGTCCGTATTCGTTACTGTCCTCGCCCTTCATACTGACAAAGCCGCCTATCGGCAGTGCCCTGAGTGAATACGCCGTGCCGCTTTTTTTCGACACCTTTGATACAAGCTTCGGCCCCATACCGATCGAAAATTCATTTATACCGACGCCGAAAATGCGCGCTGTGATAAAATGACCGAATTCATGAATAAGAATCAGTGTTCCGAAAACCGCAAGCGCGATCAGAATGGTTATTACGACAGACATATTCAAACTCCTCCCTGATCAATAAAATCAAAATCCAAAATCAATATACTTATATAGTATAACTGCCGGTACAAAGCAGTATGCACACTCCTGTACCGACAGTATAAAAGACAAGATAATCATAACAGCATCAGCACATATACCGCGCCGTACTGCCGGTGATATCACATTACCAGTCCGTCTATCTCTTTTCGCGCCGACATATCGGCTTCCTTTATATCGTCAAGCGACGGAGAACTTATTTCAGGACATTTCTGTTCCACAGCTGTAACATAACGGAAAATGTCGGTAAAGCTTTCGAGCTTTCCGGTCAGGAAATGTTCTACCGCACGCTCATTAGCCGCGTTCAGCACTGCAGGAACTATTCCTCCCCGCCTGAGCGCATCATACGCAAGGTCAAGCAAAGGAAATGTAGCTGTATCAGGCTCAAAAAAAGAAAGCGATGCAATCTTTGTCAGATCAAGACGCTCTATTACCGCATCTCCGCGTCTCGGATAATTCAGTGCATACGATATGCACATTCTCATATCCGGAACTGCAAGCTGCGCAAGCACCGCATTATCAGTATATTCCACCATAGAATGGATTATGCTCTCAGGATGAACAACAACCCGTATACTGTCGGAATCAAGCGAATAAAGCTTTGCTGCTTCGATAACTTCAAGTCCTTTATTCATCAGAGTAGCGCAGTCAACGGTTATCTTAGGTCCCATCTTCCAAGTTGGATGCGCAAGCGCCTGCTTTTTTGTAACTGAGGAAAGCTGCTCAGACGTATACCCTCTGAACGGACCTCCCGAAGCTGTCAGTATTACAGACTTCACTTCATCTGCGCATTTTCCTACTGAATTTATACACTGGAAGACAGCGCAGTGTTCGCTGTCAACCGGAAGTATGCGGCATCCGTGCTTATCGGCCTTCGACATGACTATATCTCCCGCCGCCACAAGAGTTTCCTTATTTGCAAGAGCAACGTCATGCCCCGCCTCAATAGCGGCAAGCGTCGGATAAAGTCCTGCAAATCCTGACGTCGAATTAAAAACGATATCTGCCTCGGGAATCCCGGCAGCAATAACCGCTGCATCCTCTCCGGCTATAACTTCAACGTCTTTGACATCTGATACCGAAAGTCTCAGCTTCTTTGCCGCCTTTTCGTCACGAACAGCACATATACGCGGTCTGAACTTTCGTATCTGCTGTTCAAGAAGTTCTACATTTGACGATGCAGAAATCGCTGCAACATGCGTGCCGCTTCGCTCGGCAACATCGAGCGTCTGTCTTCCGACAGAACCGGTCGAACCGAGTACCGCTATTGTTTTGTCTTTAACTGCCTTATTTTGATCTGTCATTACAAAAACCTTTTCTGAAATCCTCCGCGTCAGATACTGAGATTAAGCATCGACGAGCCGAAAAACGGAAAAATCATATAGAAAATATAAACGAGCGAGGTACCAGCAATAGTACTGTCGAATCTGTCCAATATTCCTCCGTGCCCGGGAAGAATTATTCCGTAGTCTTTTATTCCGTAATTTCGTTTTACCATAGACATGATAAGATCACCGCACTGAGCGACAAGAGAGATCAGCGCACCGATCGTTCCGATAAGGATATAGTTTACCGAAACATCGAGTACGGTAGTACATACGACTCCGTATATTATACCTGCCGCCGCGGAGCATACTATCGCACCGACAGCGCCTTCAACCGTTTTCTTGGGACTGACGTCAGGTATAAGCTTATGCTTTCCGAAGATCCATCCCGAAAAATACGCGAAAGTATCGCTCACCCAAGGCATTACAAGCGCCATAAGATACAAAAGTGTGCCGTGTTCCATATCTCTCAGACGTATGAGCGCTGCAAATCCGAAAGTGACATATATCATCATAACCGTCAGAACTGCAGCATCGTCAAATTTGATCTTCCCTTTTGAAAAAACCGCCACCGAAAACAAAATCATTATATAAATGAAGTAGTGAAAAAACACCGCAGTTATAAAGCTCTCATTTCCGTATCCTCCGCAGCGCGTAAATATAGATACGGACAGCGCAAGCACATATGTAGGAATTGCGGCAAACAGATTTTTCTTAAGACCGACGCATCCTAAAAGCTCATATGCAGAAACGACGGAAAGAAAACATATTAGAACCAAAAAAGCAGCAGTACGGGAATATATAAGAAAAGGTATAAGTATGGCAACTGCAATCACCGCTGTTATTATTCGCTGTCTCAAGTTCGGTACCTCACTTAAATAACATTCATAGCCTAAATTGTTTTTCTCTTATTCGGATGCTGCAGCAGTAGATTCAACCCCTCCGAATCTGCGCTTACGCGACATAAACTCACACAGATCGTCATTAACGTTTTCAGGACGGTAATCAGGCCAAAGAACCCGGCTGAAAACAAGCTCTGAATACGATGAC
>CALGZV010000107.1 GCA_937934385.1 uncultured Clostridia bacterium
AATATAAAAAACTCTTGTCGGGCGTGCTTGATTTTTTACATCGGCTGTGATATACTATAGATAATTTTAGCAGTGGCAATTATCGGATAATAAGATGAAGGGAAAACAGGTCATGCACAGTTCTTTCTGCAACCGTATCAGATATATAACCGCAGTATTCTGCATTGCCGTAATGGCGTTATGTACTTTTGTTCCGTCTTTTGCGGCGCAGGCGGAAACGCTTACCGAAACTGTAAATCTTACACGCCCTCAGAAAAATATTACAGGCGAGGGATATTATTGGGATAACCGCAACACTACGCTTATATTGCAGGGAGTAAACATCGATACCGCGGATGATTACGGAATAAAGCTTCCGGACGGTGCAACAGTCGAGCTTCGCGGAAACAACCGTATTTCGGCACGGTATGCAGCGCTTGCGGGGCAGGGCGGCTTTACTGTAACGGGAGACGGTACGCTGACGATTTCAGCTGAAAACGGCATAATGTCCTATTCGGAGGTCTCTAAGGAAATACGGATACGCTCCGGAAATATAGATATAAATGCAGGCTCATGCGGAATACGTTATGATGCAGGAACGGTTACGGTGTCCGGCGGTAAGCTTGATATATCGGTGTCGGATACTGACGGGGGAACTGCGGTATATGCACGTAATACTCAGTTGACCGGAGGCGAATTTGCGGCAAATTCGCCTGTGACTGCCAAGCGAACAGTTCGTCTGATAGCCGTCGATGCAGAAATATCCGCACCCGGTGAACGTGCCGCACTATCGGCGGGCGAGCAGACCGTCACGGAAAAGGTCGGTATCAAAACAGGAAGCTCGGAAGCTGAGCTTGCGGATGCGGATACATATTCGGGAGAGAGCTTTCTGAGCGTTTTGAGTACGGCAGACAGGATCGGAAGAAGTATTCTGCTCGGAAATGCATATCCGAGATATGCCGATTATCTTCTTATCGCAGGCGCTGCCCTCCTTCTTGTGTTGATAATCGGAGTTCCCGCAGTCATCAGACGCAGACGCACAAATGCGCTTATCCGCCGGCTTGAGGCGGAGAAAAACGGCGGAATGACGGCAGGCAAATAAATTTGTCATGTGCAGTATGTCTTTGACCGCGGCATTGCTTCGGTCAGACAGTTAAAATAAAAAATTATTTTCTCATAGAGAAAGGGAATATCATGTATACAGGATTTAAAATTAAACCTCCGTTTTTTGAAATAGGACCGAAATGCTATATGTACGGCGACAAAATGCTTGCGCTTGCAAAGGCTA
>CALGZV010000108.1 GCA_937934385.1 uncultured Clostridia bacterium
TGACATACGTCTTATCATTATATATATAATTTTTTTAATAATAATCGCGCATCAAATTAAATTTTTCTCTCTCGTGTATAAATCAGTCAGCCGGGGTAAAAATATAGTTACAGGAAAAAGAGTACAAAAAATCCTGATGTAAGAAACAAATAAACCGAAAGGACAAAGAGATATGGACTATAACGCAAAAAGAGCCAGGCTCAGCGGCGTTATATACATAATCCTTGCGCTGATGTTGGCGACGATTATGTGTGTAACCCTCTTTACCGCAATTGCTTCCAAGAAAGAGCAGAATCCTCCTTCCGAGACTGTTCCGGTAACAGACAAAGCAAATTCCCAAAACGATCCGAACGCTTCTGTAATTCCTCCGGAAACAAATCCGTCGGCTGCAGTGGATGCGGGACCGTCGGCAATCGTCACCGCTCCAGATACAGAAGCACCCGCTCCTGAGACAGAAAAGCCTGCATCGGCAGAGCCGACTTACTTTATTATGCCGGTCGGCGGAGTCGTCACCGTTGAATATTCGGGAGATCTGCCTGTCTATTCTATAACAATGAACGATTACCGTGTCCATACCGGAATTGACATTGAAGCTCCGGTAGGAAGCGATGTAAAATGCTGTGCAAGCGGTATAATTTCAAATATTTACAATGACGATATGAAAGGTAAATGCATATCGGTAGACCACGGAGACGGAATTATCTCCGTATACCGCGGAATATCAGATGAACTTCCTGACGGAATCACCGAAGGAGCATCTGTAATCGGAGGAGCAGTCCTCGGCACGATAGGCGAAACCGCACTCTTTGAAAATGCACAGCCGGCTCATCTTCACTTCGAAATGATCGTCAATAACAAAAACGTAAATCCGCTCGACTATCTTAGCTACAATGCCGATGCGGCGTCATCGTATTATTACAACGATTAAAAATATAAACAGCTACCCGCTTTAATGGTAGCTGTTTATATTTTTGCCCAATCTATCTTAAAAGCGAAATTGTATATGTTCGTGTACTGTTCTTAAAAAACGCTTATATATTAATAAGGAAGATATTTTATCGTATATTTCAAAAACGGACATAATATATTCCGTAATCAAGAATTATCATATAGGGTTAAACTCCGTATTTGGTTTTTATCCGTTCCAGAGTTTTTCCTATCGGTTTGATAAAAAGCAAAAGAAAAATCAGATTAGAAACCGCATAAATAACCGTAAACTGCGTTGCTGAAACGACAGCCGCAAGATAACGCGTAAAATTAAAAGTTCCGTCAACCCAAAGAACCGTCCATATGTCCATAAGCAAAGAATACATAATACCGGACATGACCGCATAGATTCCGAGAACTATCCTGCTCCGCTTCAGCGGATCGGCAAGAAGTCCGGCAATCAAGCCGATCAGCCCCCAGCTGAACATCTGAAACGGAGTCCATGGTCCCTGTCCGAAATAGAAGTTTGAGATAACAGCAGATAACGCACCGGTCATAAA
>CALGZV010000109.1 GCA_937934385.1 uncultured Clostridia bacterium
CCGGTTTTTCCTTCGGCTATATATTTTTTCAGGTACTGTGAGTTAGGGTAGTAACGGTTGTTGCGCATGACCATCATTACCTTGCCGGCTTTCTCTGAAGCTTCCTTCATCTTCAGCTGCTCTGACGCGTTAATAGCATCAGGCTTTTCAGAGAACACGTGACAGCCGTGTTCAAATGCGAACACAGCGATTACAGAGTGAAGATCGTTAGGAGTTGCGATATCAACTGCATCGAGATCTTCTTTTTCGATCATTTCCCTGTAGTCGGTGTAAACCTTTGTTCCTTCGAGATGATGGCGTGCAATGATCTGCTCGCAGCGCTCGGGAATAAGATCGCAAAGCGCAACTATTTCTCCTCTGGGATTCGCTGCCCATGAATCACTGTGAACATTACCCATACCGCCGAGTCCGACGATACCGACTCTAAGTTTCTTTTCCATAATAATTACCTTGTCCTTTCATCATCGCGCATATGTCTTGATTTTAGTTTTGCGCATGGAAACCGCAGACAGTTTCGTTATATTTAGATGAATTGTTTTTATGACGGATATATCGCCAAGTGACGATGTTTAATTACAAGTACATAAATGACGATTACCGCTACGCATATGATACCAAATTTCGGACTTTATGTCAAGCTTTTTTAAATTTTTCTACAGCTTTTATTTATTTCAGACCTGTCAGTCAGTTTATGGATATAATAAAAAATATACCCGACACAACAGCAGTTTGTCAGTCGGGTATTATGAAGTTTAATTTGCTTTAAAATCTGTCAGTCTTCGACAACGATATCACAAATCTTTTCATTGCAGTTGGGGCAGTTCAGAGAATCTTTGAGCATGTCCTCGGTTGCGTAGATCTTGTCGTGGCAGTGAGGGCATTCGATCTCATAAAGATCGTCATCATCATCGTCACAGTCACAGCAATCGCAGTCACAGTCATCGTCATCTTCGCAACAGCCGCATTCAATGTCATCATCGTCGTAAACATATTCCTCAAGCTCTCCGAGATCGTGATCAAGCTCTTCGACATAATCGTTTGTAACGTCTGTCTTCATATCAAGATCTTCAAGTGCATGCGCAAGGTCATCAACGATATCGACGAGCTTTGAAATAACATTACCCTCGCTCGATTCGGTGTCGAATTTCATGCCTTCCATAACGCCTTTAAGAAAAGCTACTTTTTCTGTTATATTCATATCCTCCGATCCTTTCCGCGTCAAAGACGCTGTGGCTATAATGGCTTAAACTCTCTTGAGATATTCGCCTGTTCTTGTGTCGATGTTAAGAACATCGCCGATGTTTATAAAGAGCGGAACCTTGATCTGAGCGCCTGTTTCAAGCGTTGCAGGCTTTGTAGCGCCTGTGGCGGTATCGCCCTTGAAGCCGGGCTCTGTATCGGTAACTTCGAGGTCAACGAACATGGGAGGCTCAACTCCGAATACATTTCCTTTGTAAGATATAATCTTGCACATCATGTTCTCTTTTACAAACTTAAAGTTGTCGTCGAGCTTGTCTGCACCGATAGGAAGCTGCTCGTAGGTTTCATTGTCCATAAAGTAGTAAAGATCGCCGTCGCTATAAAGATACTGCATCTCTTTTCTTTCGACATATGCATTTTCGAATTTATCTGTAGGGTTGAATGTCTTTTCGATAACGGCTCCGGTAATAACATTGCGGAGCTTGGTTCTTACGAACGCTGCGCCTTTTCCGGGTTTAACGTGCTGGAACTCAATTACCTGCAATACGTTTCCTTCCATTTCGAATGTAACGCCGTTTTTGAAATCGCCGGCTACTACCATATTGTTTATCCTCCGTAGATTATGATTATTGATTCTGCTATGCGCATTATTAGATAAATTATAACACAGCAGGGACGCTTTGTCAATAGTCCGGAATCGCGGTATGGAATTTTTTCGGATATTTTCGTGGCTTAGCAGCGTGTTATATGCTTTTGGGCAATTTTGTGTATCAGACGCACAGCTCTGTAAGTTCTTTGGGACAGTCTGTGAGAATAGTTGCGCTTCCGTCCTCTTCGATATATGCCATATCTTCGATACGCACTCCGTATTTTCCTTCAATATAGATACCCGGCTCTATGGTAATTACATGTCCGGGAGTGAGCCTTGTTGTAAGATTTTTAGCAGGAGAAAGCCTCGGCTCTTCGTGAATAAACAGTCCGACGCCGTGTCCGAGACTGTGACCGAAGCAGGGACCGTATCCCGCCTCGGTAATTATATCGCGTGCGACTTTATCTGCGTCAAAGCATTTGTATCCTGCGCGGAGAACCTTTTCAGCTTCCAGCTGCGCGCGGAGAACGGTATTATAGATAAGTTTCATTTCTTCGTCGGCTTTGCCGATACATACGGTACGCGTCATGTCTGAACGGTATCCGTCAACTTCGGCGCCGTAGTCCATCGTAAGAAATCCTTTTTCAAGCGGAATATTTCTCGGAACACCATGGGGCAGCGAGGATGCTTTGCCGGATACAGCAATCGTTTCGAATGAAATCCCAGTGGCTCCCTGATTTCTCATAAAATATTCAAGTTCGAGAGCTACCTCTA
>CALGZV010000110.1 GCA_937934385.1 uncultured Clostridia bacterium
GCCTCACATCAGACAGCACAGATTCTGCAGCCGGTACAGATAACGGCGGCGGAACGGCAACTGGAGAAAATATTATTTCGGGTGATATCGAAAGCTCTGCTTCTGAAGCTGTTTCTCCGGTAGACGAAAGTAAATCTTCTGAAATTAAATCTTATAGTGATGAAGAAGTTTTTGATGTGTCTGATGATAATACTGATTCTGTTGAATACGAAATAGGAAATGATATTATTGAAAGTATTTTTTCCGTACATAAGGATGATGAATGACCGAACCAAAATATAAGATGAAATAATATAACTTGAATAATACAGTGCGGTGTTAGCAGGAAAAACTAACGCCGTACTGTTTATTTAGAAATCACGGAACGCTTGTTCAAATTTTGTTTACATATAAAAGCGAAAAAACTGTTGCATTTATCTGTATCATATGATATAATAAACAAGCATTGAATTTATAAGTTTGGCCTGTTGGTCAAGAGGCTAAGACGCCGCCCTCTCACGGCGGAAACAGGGGTTCGATTCCCCTACGGGTCACCACTGAAGATCCGCCTGATTATGTCAGGCGGATTTTTTTCATAGGTATCTGAGGTCCGAAAAGGACTGCTGTACAAAATACGGTTTATTACCGGGAAACGGAGAATAAAAATGCTGCACGGAAATATTTTAGTAGGTCAGTCAGGAGGACCGACCGCCGCTATCAATGCCTCGCTTTCAGGTGTTATACGAGGTACAGAAGAGAACTGGTCTATAGGCACCATATACGGAGCTATAAACGGTATCGAGGGTGTGCTTGAGGAACGTTTCTGTAACCTCAGTGAGATATTTGCAGATAAGTCCAAGCTTGACATTTTGGAAAACACACCGTCATCGGCACTTGGCTCATGCCGGATGAAGCTTCCGGCGCTTCCTGCCGAAGGAGAGACCGATGAGACGTATGAAAAGCTTTTTGCAATATTCAGGAAGTATAATATCCGTTATTTCTTCTACATAGGCGGAAATGATTCGATGGATACAGTGGCTAAAATATCGGCATATTCAAAGCGTACCGATTATCTTATCCGTGTTATGGGCGTTCCGAAAACGATAGATAACGATGTTGCCGGAACCGACCATACTCCGGGGTACGGTTCTGCGGCTAAATATATAGCAACATCTATGCAGGAAATAATCAGAGATTGCTCGGTATATACTGTTAAGGCTGTTACCATAGTTGAGATTATGGGAAGAGACGCAGGATGGCTTACTGCCGCAGCGGCGCTGCCGGCACTTAGCTGCGGATGCGCTCCCGATCTTGTATATCTTCCGGAGCGTACCTTTGATTTTGATTGCTTTTATGAGGATGTACAGGCAGCGCTTGAAAAGCATCCTAATGTCGTAATAGCCGTATCGGAAGGTCTCCGCACCGCAGACGGACGTTATGTCGGCGAATCCGCTCAGAGCGGAGCTGCAGATGTGTTCGGTCACAAATATCTTTCCGGAACGGGAAAAGCGCTTGAAATGGCTGTAAAAGAAAAATTCGGCTGCAAGGTGCGTTCGGTGGAGCTTAACATTCTTCAGCGTTGCGCTTCGCATATTGCGTCGCTTACCGATATATCTGAATCAGTAGAGGTAGGGCGTGCTGCTGTATGGGCTGCTACTTCCGGAGAAAGCGGCAAGATGATGACGCTTGTCCGTACTTCCGATGATCCTTATGAGTGTAAGCCCGGTTCAGAGGATATAGACAAGATTGCAAATTTTGTCAGAGCTGTTCCGGATGAGTTTATAAATGAGCGCGGAAATAATGTTACAGAGGCATGTCTGCGCTATATTCAGCCCCTCATTGAGGGAGAGGTCACTCAAAAATATGAGCATGGACTGCCTGTTCATATGGTAATAGAGAAATAAAATAATTGAGAACCTGAAAAATAAAGGAAGGTGCAAAATGCAGAAAAAGATAATTTCACTTCTTGCGGTGGCAGCAGTTTTAATTTCCGCAGTATCGCTTGTGTCATGCAGAAAGTCATTAAAAAAGGCTCCTGAAGGTTTTACAGAGCCGTTTAACTATGATCTTAGTGAATATGTAAAGCTCGGAGAATATAAGGGTATTAAATATACTCCTTTTGATACATCAGCTACAGATGACCAGATACAGGCGAAGCTTGCCTCAGAACTTAAAGAACATACTACGGCAGAGATAGTAACTGACCGCGGAGCAAAGATGGGCGATGTTCTTACCATAAATTATTCCGGAACTGTTGACGGGGAGCAGTTTGAAGGC
>CALGZV010000111.1 GCA_937934385.1 uncultured Clostridia bacterium
CGATCTGATTTTTGCGAAAATCTCAAAATCCCGATCGTAACAGAAAGCTATGATGTTCCCGCATATGCAAACGGCTGCGGAATGAGTCTGGAAGAGGCTGCGAGAAAAATCCGTTATGACCGTCTTATAGCATGCTGTAAGAGCGGCGGATATGATTGTATAGCTACGGCTCATCACGCTGATGATAATCTTGAAACGGTTATATTCCGTATGGCTCGCGGAACCGGACTTCGCGGATTATGCGGGATACCGGCTGTACGGGATGAAAAAGGGATAAAGATAGTACGTCCGCTGCTTGAATGCAGCCGGGATGATATTGAAAGTTTTATAATAAATCAGGGACTTTCATATGTTACTGACAGTACAAACAGTGACGGGGAATATTCGAGAAACCGAATAAGACAGTTTATTATACCGGAACTGAAAAAAATAAATCCATCTGTAACGTCGGCGGTGTCACGTATGACTTCTCAGCTTGTATGTGATGATCAGGCACTTGAGACTATTTCTGCCGATGTTGTACATTTCCCTGATGAAAAATCGCTTCCGGAGTCACTTTTGCGGCGCAGACTTATTTCAGCATATTATAGCTTTATTCGTGAGAAGGGTCTTGGCGGAATGCTTGAGACCGTTCATATTGAAGCTCTTTCAAAGCTTTCGCGAAGCGGAGTACTGTGGAGCAGAATATCTCTTCCCGGGGGCATTTCTGCGGTCAAAGGCAGAGACGGTATACACTTTGAAATGGACTTGATGCATACGGATCGGATTTGCACGATTCCATCCGAAAGAAATATTATCCTTTCTGAGGGGTTTAATCCGATTCCCGACAGTGATGGGAATCCGTTCGGATGCGGGGCTGTTTATCTGAAACCAACCGATGATGAAAATTGCGGAAACGACTGTCAGAACCTGTCGTTAAAAATTAAAAATGAAATTATAAATATTTACAAATTATCAATACACATTTCGGTAAATTCTGATAAACTAAAAGATAAAGTATTTGTTCGTCAGCGGGCTGACGGAGACAGGATTGTTTGCCGCGGAATGACAAGGCGGGTAAAAAAACTTTATCAGCAAAAAAAAATTTCTCCTTCGGAGAGGGATGCTATTCCGGTCATATGCGACAGCGACGGAATTCTATGGATACCTGGAATTGCTGTTCGCGACGGTATAAAGGCGGTATCTTCTGAGGAGAATATAACAGAGTTGTTTTATCTCACCGGCAGTGAGTGTGAAAGCCTTTTCGGTGACGCATGTATATGAGATTATGTGATCTGCCGTGCAGGATTTTTAATATCCGGATAATAAAGGGGTTTGCTTTAAAATGACAGATTTAAGTAATGACGTTGAAAGAATTCTTGTTGATGAGGAGAGTATAGACGGAATCGTCCGCGAAATTGCAGGGAAGATCGATAAAGATTATGCTGCTATGGACGGAAAACTTGTTCTTCTCGGAATACTGAAGGGTTCGGTCGTATTTATGGGAGATCTTATGAAGCGTCTGACCGTACCGGTTGAGATCGATTTTATGAAGGTTTCTTCTTATGCAGGGGGAACAAAGACCTCCGGACGTGTGAATATAATACTTGATATTCACAGAGCAGATCTTTCGGACTGCAATATTCTTATTGTCGAAGATATCGTTGACAGCGGCCGTACGCTGCTGTATCTTACCGAATATCTGAAGCTGAAGGGTGCAAGGAGCGTAAGAACCTGTACTTTGCTTGATAAACCCGACAGACGGGAGGTCGACTTTGAACCTGATTACCTCGGAAGAAAGATACCTGACGAATTTGTAATCGGTTATGGACTGGATTATGATGAAAAATATCGTGCGTTGCCGTTTGTCGGAATACTTAAAAGATCGGTATATGAGAAATAAATTTTACCCATAAGCGTGTCACGGCGCTTTTAGCCGTATTCTGATGTAATACGGTTTCGGATATTTGTAATAAATGTGATATAGCTGTATAGTGTTTCGCGTTTTTTCGCGGTACTGCAGAATTATTTTGTGGAGGTCACATGAAAAAGAAAAGAAATTACGGTGCGCTGATTTTTTGGCTGCTGCTTACTGTAGTAATACTGGTGACATCATCTATGCTCCTCAGAGGCATGGATACACAGTCAATATCCTACAGTGACGTAGTGGGACTATTTAAAAATGAACAGGTCAAGGAATTTGAGATAGACGAAAAGAATAATATGACTATCCTCAAGCAGGATAATACTATAGTCAGCTACAAGCTTCGCAGTCTTGAGCTTTACTATCTTGATTTAAATGAGATGGTATCGGATCAGTCTGAGAGGGGAGTTATAACGAGATACGATCTCCCTGCGCCTATGGATATACCGTGGTGGGTAAGCTTTCTGCCGTATGTTGTGATGATAGTTCTGTTTATTGCGCTGTGGATCTTTGTTATGAACCAGGCGTCAGGCAGAGGCGGAAAGTTTAACAACTTCGGAAAGGCGAGAGCCAAGGTCGCAAGTGACGATAAGAAAAAGGTATATTTCAGAGATGTGGCAGGCGCTGACGAGGAAAAGGCTGAGCTTGTCGAGATTGTTGAATTTCTTAAAAATCCTTCACATTTCAGCAAACTCGGTGCGAGAATTCCTCACGGTGTTCTTCTTGTAGGCCCTCCCGGAACAGGTAAAACGCTGCTTGCAAAAGCTGTGGCGGGAGAGGCGGGAGTTCCGTTCTTCTCTATTTCCGGTTCTGATTTTGTTGAGATGTATGTCGGTGTCGGTGCTTCGCGTGTCCGCGACCTGTTTGATACCGCCAAGAAGCATCCTGCGGCTATCATTTTCATAGATGAGATCGACGCTGTCGGACGTCACAGAGGCGCAGGCCTCGGCGGCGGACATGATGAACGTGAGCAGACGCTTAATCAGCTGCTTGTTGAGATGGACGGATTCGGTTCAAATGACGGTGTTATTGTTATTGCCGCTACCAACCGTCCCGATATACTCGATCCTGCGTTGCTTCGTCCCGGACGTTTTGACAGACAGATCACAGTCAATTATCCTGATATTAAGGGGCGTAAAGAAATACTTGATGTACATGCCAAAGGCAAGCCGTTTGAACAGGATGTTGATCTTGAAACGATTGCAAGAAGTACGACAGGATTTACCGGTGCCGATCTTGCAAATCTGCTCAACGAAGCTGCATTGCTTGCTGCGCGCCGCGGTAAATCTCTTATCGGCATGAATGATATTGAAGACGCGATGATAAAGGTTGTTGTAGGTACTCCTAAAAAGTCCAAGACCGTAAATGAGCGCGATCGCAGGCTTACAGCTTATCATGAAGCAGGTCATGCTGTTATCGGATTCGTTCTTCAGCCTGATATTCCTGTTCACCAGATCTCTATAATTCCCGGAGGACGCGGAACAGGCGGATATACGATGTCGATTCCTAAGGAAGACCGTTCGTACTCATCAAGATCTGATATGGAAAATGAGATAGTTTCACTGCTCGGCGGACGCATGGCAGAGAAAATGATCATCGGAGACATATCTACCGGAGCGTCGAATGATATTCAGCGTGCTACAAATATAGCGCGTAATATGGTAACCAAATATGGAATGAGCGATGATCTCGGACCGATCGTATACGGAAGCGAGCATTCGGGAGATGAAGTGTTCCTCGGACGTGACTTCTCTTCAGGAAGAAACTATTCTGAAGAAACGGCGTCTAAGATAGATGCAGAGATCAAACGTATAATCAGCAATGCCTATAAGCGTGCAGAAGAAGTTCTTACAGAAAAGCTTGACCGCCTTCACTTTGTTGCCCAGTTCCTTATGAAAAATGAGGTTATGGATGAAGGTCAGTTTAAAGCGGCAATGGAGGGCGATCCTACTATTGAAGAGCTTGAAGCTATGATTTCCGAGCGCAGACGCAGAAGCGAGCTTGAAAACAAGGAAAAAGAAAAGCGCGATGAGGAAGAGCGTATTCGCCGCGAGGAAGAGGAGCGCAGACGCGTTGCCGACGAGGCTATGCGCAGCGAGCTTCAGAAACGTGCAATGGGCTTTACATCGGCATGGGCGGATTCAGGCAGAATTCGGGAGGCTTTGGTACCGATACTCAAAGCCAAAACAATTCTTCTGATAATGCTGAAATTGGTTTCGGCAGTGAGTCAAACGGAGACTCAAATGACGGTTCTGACGACTCCGACGGCGGAAACGGATCAGATAAACAAGATTAACGGTTTGCGGATCGGCGAGTATTAAAGTTAAACTTTAAGTTTTACGCGGATATCTGCTATTAAGCTCCGGTTCGTTTTGTAAAGTAAAAGACTTTGAATATAGAAAAAGTTTGAAAATAGATCCCTGTTTTCAAACTTTTTTTAGGAAAAGCGTAATTTGTACCGTGGATAAACTGCGGTACAGATATTTACGCTATACAGCGGAATTATGGTATACTTTGCTTGCGGAGTGACCGAAAATGAAAGGAATAAATAAAAAATGGAACAGGCTGTTTTGTCTGAGCGCTATGAAGAGGTAGTCTCGGAATGTGTTAAAATATTTGAGGATAAAACAAAAGATTACGGGCCGACATGGATGCTTTTCAGAATGGAATCTTTTATTGACCAATTGTGGATAAAAGCAAGACGTATACGCACTCTTGAGGAAAACGGAGATAATACTCTTGTTCATGAGGGACGCGATTCTGAATATATAGGAATCATGAATTACGGAGTTATTCTTATGATGAAGCTTCGCAATCCCGAAATATTTCCGTCATCTGATGAGATAGTCGAAAATACCGAGCTTTACCGTTCTGTTAATACAAAGGGAATGACAGCGGCATATAAATCCGCTTTTGCTGAGGTTAAAGCGCTCATGGAACGCAAGAATCATGATTACGGAGCAGCGTGGACAGAAATGCATATCCATTCGATTACGGATCAGATAATCGTAAAGATATTCCGTATAAAAAATATTCTTGCCGGAGGAGGTAAACTGCTTATTTCCGAGGGTATAGATGCTCAGATCTCAGATATTATAAATTACAGTATGTTCGGGCTTCTCAAGCTCCGCGGTATTGAATAAATAATAGAAAAAGCATACAGATCGGTCGTATCCTGTCGGATAATTCCGTACAGGCGTCCTGATTTGTATGCTTTTTATATACGCAGAATATCGTCTGCAATTTCGCGGACGGTTTTGTCCGACGTTTCTATTTTGACCGTATCCAGATTAAGGTACAAAGGTATACGTGCTATACTGCGCTCTAAGATGTCAGACGATCGTTTGCCGCTTTCTATATCTTTTTTCAAACGTTCTGTAAGGGACCGCTCATTACAGATAAGAGAGATATTTATAGTGCGGCAGTTTACAGTACTCAGTTTTGATGTTATTTTATCGATAATGCTTTGCTCATGCATGACCCAACAGAATACGATATTTTTAAAAGCTGAACATCTGATATAATTATTTAGTATGTGGCATATGTTGTCTATAACCATCGCTTTGGTTTCTTCTGTAACAGCGAACGGATTTGAATACCAACACCAGTCACCGTCGAGAAAAGCGCTTTTTTCAAGTTTTTCATATAACAGAGTGCAGATCGAAGTTTTTCCGACTCCCATTGTTCCGCCGATAAGATATAAGTTTTTCATACAGATTATGTAATTATCCTCTGAGTCGCAGAGAACGGTAATCCCTGCCGGCAAATTGAAGTGGCCGGAACTCTCCGAGTATGCGCGAAGTAATTCTGTCCGAATAGCGGTCGCGCAGCTCTTTGAGTGAGAGATTCGTATTTATTATCATTGCTTTTTTACGGTTCAGGCGGGTATTGATAAGATTAAACAGAACCATTGCTGTGAACTGATTTGTTATCTCTGTCCCGAGATCATCCATAATAAGTACGTCACATTCAAAATATTTGGGCGTTTTTTTCTCTTCGGTATATCGTTCTACGCCGAAGCGTTCATCTTCAAATGCTGAAAATATATTCAGTGCAGTGTCATAAACTACGTCGTAGCCGCGGTCGATCAGAGTTTTGGTTATAGCGGCCGAAAGATGTGTTTTGCCGAGACCGGTCGCACCTGTCATTATCAGATTGATCTGACCGCCGCATATTTGTTCTGCGTCTGTTGTGAAGTTATGTGCATAATCGCGGCATATGTTGTAGACCATTTGCATATTGGCTTGTGTATCGTGATTACCGGCAAAAGCATTCAGATCGAAATTGTCAAATGAACAGCTTCGTATA
>CALGZV010000112.1 GCA_937934385.1 uncultured Clostridia bacterium
TGCCAGAGAAAACGGCATTCCGTATTTCGGAATCTGTCTCGGAATGCAGATCGCCGTGATCGAATATGCGCGCAATGTTGCCGGTATACCTGATGCTGATTCCGGAGAGTTTGATGAGCTTTGCAAGCATAAGGTGATAGATTTTCTTCCCGGACAGAGTGAAGAAATCGGCAAGGGCGGAACACTGCGTCTCGGAAGTTATCCCTGCAGAATTTTAAAAGGTACAACCCTTGAAAGGTGTTACGGCAAGACCGAGATAAACGAGCGTCACCGTCACAGATATGAATTTAACAACGAATATAAAGCAGCTCTTACCGATGCCGGACTTACAGTAGGCGGAACTTCTCCGGACGGAAATCTCGTCGAAACGGTAGAACTTACAGACAGACCGTTCTATGTAGGCGTTCAGTTCCATCCGGAATTTAAGAGCCGTCCTAACAGACCGCATCCGTTGTTTGTCGGCTTTATTGATGCGGCGATAAGGCATATGAATTCTGCCGAATAATATTCGTTTTTTATCAGAAAGGAAAACTGTATGAACAGTCAGTTTAACAAAAAGTTGATCACAGAAGACGGTACGGAATATTACGGATATTCATTCGGAGCACCTGTCGAGCACGTATGCGAAATGGTATTCAACACGTCCATGGTCGGATATCAGGAGATACTTTCCGATCCGTCATATACATATCAGGCAGTTGTTATGACATACCCTCTTATAGGAAATTACGGTATGGCTGACGACGATTATGAGACTGTTCATCCAACCGTAGGCGGATTTATAGTTCGTGAGTATAACGGTCATCCGTCGAATTTCCGCGGAAAAGAAACTCTCTCATCCGTTATGGAGAGATTCGGCATTCCCGGTATATACGGTCTTGATACAAGAAAGCTGACAAGATATATAAGGGATCACGGATGTCGGAAAATATTGCTTACTTCGGCGGATACAAGCCTTGGAGAGGGGATGAAGATTCTGAGTAATACCGAAATTCCGCACAATGCCGTCTCCAAGGTCAGCTGTACCGAAAGCTATATTTCGGAGGCTGTCGGAGAATCAAAGTATAATGTTACCGTTGTCGATTGCGGAGTGAAGCTCGGCATGGTACGCATGCTCAACCGGAGAGGGTGCCGCGTTACAGTAGTGCCGTGGAACAGTACTGCTGGTGAGATTGACAGTACAGTACCTGACGGAATTCTGTTCTCAAACGGGCCCGGAGATCCTACGGATGTTCCTCAGACGGTAGCGCTCGCCAAATCTGTTATCGGAAGATATCCGGTTTTCGGAATCTGTCTTGGTCATCAGATCATATCGCTTGCTTACGGAGCAGCTACATATAAACTGCCTTTCGGTCATCGTGGCGGTAATCATCCCGTAAAGGAACTTAAAAGCGGAAAGATAGAGATAACGTCGCAGAACCACTCATATGCTGTAAGTAATGACAGCATACTGCCGACGAGACTTACCGCCACACATATTAATCTGCTTGATAATACCGTTGAGGGAGTCGAATGCAGGGCGGACAGAGTGTTTGCGGTTCAGTATCATCCCGAAAGCGCTCCCGGACCGCAGGACAGCTCGTATTTATTTGACCGCTTTATAGCTCTTATGGAGGAAAGCAATGCCTAAAAGAACTGACATAAAAAAGATTTTGGTTATAGGGTCCGGACCTATCGTTATCGGACAGGCGGCGGAATTTGATTATGCAGGAACGCAGGCGTGCCTTGCACTTAAAGAAGAGGGGTACGAGGTAATACTCTGCAATTCAAATCCTGCTACGATAATGACCGATGTTACGGTTGCGGATAAGGTCTATATGGAACCGCTCACGCTTGAGTATATGTCAAGAATTATAAGGCGGGAAAGACCGGACGCTATTGTGCCGGGTATTGGAGGGCAGACCGGACTGAATCTTGCAATGGAACTTGAAAAAAAGGGTGTGTTGCGCGAGTGCGGAACAGAGCTTCTCGGCACAAGCAACCGCAGTATAGAGCAGGCTGAGGACCGGGAGCTTTTTAAAGAGCTTTGCGAGAAGCTCGGCGAGCCTGTTCTTCCTTCATATATTGCGGAAAACATGGAGCAGGGAATCGAGGCGGTTGAAAAGATCGGATATCCTGTAGTTCTTCGTCCTGCATTTACGCTTGGCGGAACCGGCGGCGGTTTTGCAGATAACGAAGAAGAATTCCGTCTGCTGATGAAGAACGCGCTTTCTCTTTCCCCGGTGCATCAGGTACTCGTTGAAAAAAGTATTAAAGGCTTTAAAGAGATCGAGTATGAGGTCATGCGTGACGCAAACGATACTGCGATTACCATATGCAATATGGAGAATTTTGATCCTGTCGGAATACATACAGGAGATTCGATAGTTGTTTGTCCGTCGCAGACACTTACCAATAAAGAATATCATATGCTGCGCGACAGCGCGCTGCGTATTATCCGGGCGCTTAAAATAGAGGGCGGATGTAATGTTCAGTTTGCACTGGATCCTAATTCATTTCAGTATTATCTGATAGAGGTAAATCCGCGCGTTTCACGTTCTTCCGCGCTTGCTTCAAAGGCGAGCGGATATCCTATCGCACGTGTTTCCGCAAAGATATCCGTTGGAATGCATCTTGATGAGATAATGCTCGCGAATACGCCCGCGTCATTTGAACCTGCGCTCGATTATATCGTGACTAAAATGCCGCGTTTTCCGTTTGATAAATTTGCAGATGCAGATAACAGGCTTGGAACGCAGATGAAAGCAACCGGAGAGGTAATGAGCGTCGGAAGAACCTTTGAAGAAAGTCTCCTCAAAGCCGTGCGGTCGCTTGAAACGGGATTGGATCATGTGTATCTGAAAAAATTCGATGATATGGCATCGGAGGATATAATAAAATATATTGCTGACGGCACTGACGACCGTATCTGTGCGCTTGCAGAGCTTTTAAGGCACAGCAGTACACCTGAGTCGCTGTCAGATATAACAAAGATAGACTGCTTTTTCCTGCGCAAGCTGCAAAATATTGTTGATGAAGAAAACTATCTGAAGCTTCACAAGGCAGACGAAGCAGCACTCAGGACGGCAAAAAAGATGGGATTCTCAGATGCCGAGATAGCGCGTCTTTGGAACACAGATGAGGATAGTATATATAAGCTTCGTATAAAGCTCGGCATACTTCCGGTGTATAAGATGATCGACAGCTGTGCATCCGAGTTTGACAGCTACATACCGTATTTTTATTCCACCTATGAGGATGAAAACGAATCGGAAGTGTCTGACCGTAAAAAAATTATAGTTTTGGGCTCCGGACCTATAAGAATAGGACAGGGCGTTGAATTTGATTATTCAACCGTTCATGCGGTAAAAACTATAAAAAGTGCCGGATATGAGGCTATCATTATAAACAATAACCCGGAGACAGTCTCTACCGACTATACAACATCTGATAAACTCTATTTTGAACCGCTTACACCTGAAGATGTAATGAATATCGTCATGCTTGAAAAGCCTGACGGAGTTATAGTATCTCTTGGCGGTCAGACTGCGATAAATCTTGCAAAACCGCTTTACGACCGCGGAGTGAGAATAATCGTAACCGACTGCGCAGCGGTAGAGCGTGCCGAAAACCGCGACTCGTTTGAGCGTTTGCTTTCCGAACTGTCGATACCGCAGCCTAAGGGTACTGCAGTGTCTACGGTCGATGAAGGACTGCGGGCTGCTGCGGAGATCGGATACCCTGTTCTTGTACGTCCGAGCTTTGTTCTCGGCGGGCGGGCAATGCAGATAGTCGCCGAAGAGGAAAAGCTCCGTGAATATCTTTCGCAGGCGGTAATGAGCGAAGAAAAGCCTGTGCTTGTTGACAAATATATACGCGGACGTGAGGTCGAGGTCGATGCGGTATGTGACGGAAAGGATGTTTTTGTTCCGGGCATAATGGAGCTTGTCGAGCGTACAGGTGTTCACTCCGGAGATTCAATAAGCGTATATCCTACATTTACAGTTTCGAAAAAGGTCAAAGGTACGATACTTCAGTATACAAAAAAATTGGGACTCGGAATAGGTATCGTCGGGCTTTATAATATTCAGTTTATCGTTGACGAAAACGATGATGTCTATATTATTGAGGTCAATCCGAGATCGTCCCGAACTGTACCTTTTCTTTCAAAAGCAACAGGTTATCAGATAGCCGACATTGCTACAAGAGTTATTCTCGGACAGAGTCTGTATGAGCAGGGAATATATGATATTTATCCTGACGAAAAGAAACGCAGATATGTTAAAGTGCCTGCATTTTCATTTTCAAAGCTTCACGGAATGGATGCTTATCTCTCGCCCGAAATGAAATCGACAGGAGAAGCGATAGGATACGACGATAAGCTTCATCGGGCTATGTATAAAGCGCTGATTGCATCGGGAATAAAGCTCCGCAACTACGGGACTGTTCTTGTAACGCTTGCCGACGAAGATAAGGAAGAAGCGCTTCCTCTTGTCAGACGTTTCTATAATATGGGATTTAATATAGAAGCTACTGTAGGTACTGCTGATTTTCTGAAAGCAAACGGAATACGAACGAAAATACGCAGAAAGCTCAGCGAGGGCAGCAGTGATATTATTGATGCGATAAGATCCGGACACATCAGCTATATTATAAACACACGTTCGGTATTTTCCGGTGTGCATTATGCTGACGGCGCGGCAATACGCCGTGCGGCTTCGGAAAATAATAAGACGATGTTTACATCTCTCGATACAGTCAGAGTTCTTCTTGATGTTCTTGAGGAGATAACGATCGGAATATCGCTTATAAATTCATAAGATTTAAAATAAGAAAACCGAACGGTTTGTCTGGTCATTCAGGCAGGCCGTTCGATTTTTTAAATCTGAAAAATATTGTTAATATAATTTACATGTATTTGTTTCAATTTTATGATAATATACTTTTTGTAATTAAGCATTTGACAATAATTTTGTTAGGAGAATGTACAATGCCGAGTTTCACAAAAAAAGCTATAAAAATATCGTTCTGGAAGCTTCTGAGTGAACAGCCGCTCAACCGGATCAGTGTCAGAGACATCGTCGAGGAGTGCGGAATAAATAGAAATTCGTTTTATTATCATTTCCGAGATATTCCGTCACTGATCGAAGAGATAGTTATGGATGAGGCGAATTCTCTTATTACAAGCTATCCTAATATAAATTCGCTGGACGAATGTGTTGACAGTGCATTCAGATTTACACTTGAAAATAAAAAGGCTATAATGCACATATATAATTCGGTAAACCGTGATATATATGTGCGGTATCTGATGAATATTTGCGAATATGTTGTGACAACATATTTTGATACTGTTTTCGGACGCGATACGATAAGCGAAAAGAACAGAGAGATTATGATACTGTTCACAAAATGCGAGCTGTTCGGAATCTTTATCGATTGGATGAATTCCGGTATGCCGGACAATTCAATAGAAAAGCTCAGATATCTGCTTTCCCTGTGCCGCGGCCTGTCTGATGAAATGATAAAGCGATGCAAAGAAAACAAGTGAGTAAAATACATAAAATTATAAATAAGTCTATGATCTGTCGGTTTACCGACAGATTTTTTTATTATTGTGTAACAACAAGTCTCCAGGATACCCGTCCGCAATCTCGGATTGTGCAGGCGGGTCGGGTTCTTAATTAGGCAAATGTATGCGTTTTGTCTGAAATTAATACACTGCGGTTTTATTGTCTGTTTTATTAGTTTGAATAATTTGTTATACTGGAAATGCAATAAAGATTATATTAAATTTTGGTTATGGGGAGGAATTTATTATGCGTTCGGTTGCTCCGATGAGAACTGCGAAAATAGGGTATATCGTAATGTCTGCGGCGCTCTTCATTCTCGGAATAGTGCTTATTGTATTTCCGGGATTTTCTGCTTCGATGCTTGGAATAATATGCGGTGTTATGATGATACTGTTCGGTGTGATACGGCTTGTCGGATATTTCTCAAAGGATCTTTACAGGCTTGCGTTTCAGTATGATCTTTCTTTGGGGATAATTATGATAATTATCGGAATCGTTATGTTGGTGCATCCCGGAAGTCTTGTGAATTTTATTTGTGTAGCGCTCGGATTTGCATTTATGTCGGATGGATTATTTAAAATTCAGATAGCGATCGATTCAAAAAGCTTCGGGATCCGTGAGTGGTGGCTGATACTTGTTTTTGCTGTAGCGGCTTGTGTTTGCGGCGGTATTCTTATTTTCCGTCCGAGTGAAAGCGCCGATATCCTTACTGTGATGATGGGAATAACAATGCTTTCTGAAGGAATTCTGAATTTCAGTACAGTAATTGCCGCTGTAAAAATAATAAAGCATCAGCAGCCTGATGTTATCGAAGCGGATTATAAAGAAATATAAGGGGGAATATATCAAATGCGATTTTCAAAAGCGGTAGTAAAACACCGTGTTTTAATTCTTATTGTTGCACTTGTTCTGATGATACCGTCTTTATTCGGACTTATCGGCACAAGAGTCAATTATGATATGCTTAATTATCTGCCGGACGATATGGATACGGTAAAAGGGCAGAATGAGCTGCTTGATGATTTCGGAAAAGGCGCCTTTTCACTCATAATTGCGGAGGATATGCCTGACCGTGATGTAGCAGCGCTCGCAGATAAGCTTAAAACTGTCGAACATGTAGAGACGGTGCTGTGGTATACGTCGCTCGAGCAAGCTGGCATACCGAAAGAGATATTGCCTGACGATATCTACAATGAATTTAATACGGATCATTCAACGATGATGGCGGTATTTTTCGATAGCTCTACATCGGCTGATGTAACAATGGATGCGATACGTGAAATCAGATCTATCGCAGGAAAACAATGCTTTGTATCCGGAATGTCCGCACTTGTTACCGATCTTAAGGATCTGTGTGAGGAAGAAGAGCCGATATATGTTGGCATAGCCGTATTGCTTGCCTGCGCGGCAATGCTTCTTTTCCTTGACAGCTGACTTGTTCCGTTTGTATTTCTTGCGTCGATCGGTATGATGATACTTCTTAACCTCGGTACAAATTATTTTCTGGGTGAGATATCATACATAACAAAAGCGCTGTCCGCGGTATTGCAGCTCGCAGTTACGATGGATTACTCAATCTTTTTATGGCACAGCTATAATGAACAGTGTGAATATACGGATGACCGCTGTGAGGCAATGTCTGAGGCGATCAGGAAAACGCTTTCTTCTGTTGTCGGAAGTTCGATAACTACAGTTGCAGGATTTGCAGCGCTTTGCTTTATGACGTTTACTTTGGGGCGCGACCTCGGTATAGTAATGGCAAAAGGAGTAATCCTCGGAGTTATCGGATGCGTAACGGTGCTTCCTGCACTGATACTTGTCTTTGATAAGCCGCTTCAGAAAACAAAGCACAGATCAATTATTCCTAATATGTCCGGATTCTCGGCAAGGATAGTAAAAGTATTTCCTGCTTTTATCGTGATATTTGCTCTGATTGTTGCACCGGCTTTATACGGATATAACAAAACAAACGGAGAAGTTTATTACGATATGGGCGAGTGTCTGCCAGAGGATATGGAATATGTTATCGCAAATTCCAAACTTTCGGAAGATTTTAATATAGCATCTACCCATATGGTTCTTGTAAGCTCTGATGTATCTTCTGTAAATGTAAGACACATGATCGGTGAGATGGAAAAAGTTGACGGAGTTAAATATGTGCTTGGTCTGGAATCGGTTCTCGGAAGCCGTGTTCCGGAGGAGATCCTTCCCGACAGTATAAAGGAGATTCTTGAAAGTGACAAATGGGAGCTTCTGCTTATAAATTCAGAATATAAGGTAGCAAGTGATGAGGTAGGCAGTCAGATAGACAGTCTGAATTCGATTTTGAAAAAATACGATGACGGCGGAATGCTTATTGGAGAAGCTCCGTGCATGAAAGATATGATAGAAACTACAGACCGTGATTTCAAGGTCGTTAATGCAGTTTCGGTAATTGCGATATTTATTATCATTGCGATCGTAGAACGGAGCATTTCATTGCCGTTTATCCTTATTGCGGTAATAGAGCTTGCGATATTTATAAACCTTGGACTTCCGCACTATCTCGGTCAGTCGTTGCCTTTTATAGCGCCTATATGCATAAGTACTATTCAGCTCGGTGCAACGGTGGATTATGCAATACTTATGACAACACGGTATAAGGCTGAGCGTATTTCCGGACATGATAAGCGCAGCAGTGTTGTGACTGCACTTTCTTCATCTATTCCTTCGATAGTGGTCAGCGGTATGGGACTTTTTGCAGCGACTTTCGGAGTAGCTGTTTATTCGGATATAGATATTATCAGCTCGATGTGTATGCTTATGGCGCGCGGAGCTGTCGTAAGTATGCTGTGTGTTATCTTTATCCTGCCGTCTCTTCTTATGCTTTGCGATAAATTTATAGGTGCTACAACGTTTGGAATGAAAGGACGTTCGAGCGACGGTAATAATGGCAGAAATAAAGGCGTACGATCGGATAAAACGGATGAAAAAATTCTTCAGAATGTTTAACGGATATCAAAATGAATTTTATGCGGAGGTAACCGACGATGAAAAATATAATTAAGAAGCCGCTTTCTGTTGTACTGAGCTGTGCGTTGGTGGCAACAGGTGCAGGCGCAGCAATATTTGCGGTAAATAACGATAGAAACAATATTGATTCAAGCGAAGATAATAATGTGTCTCTAACAGAACAGGAAAATACGGAGAACCAATCTGTATGCAAGGATGAAACGGTATATGTTTTTGCCGGAGCTGACGGAACCGTGAAAAAAATAATAGTCAGTGACTGGATAAAAAACACGCTTGGAAGCGGATCGCTCTCAGACCGTTCCGAACTTTCGGATGTCGTAAATGTTTCCGGTGATGAATCTTATACCATAAGTGGCGATAACATGCGCGTATGGGATGCCGCCGGAAACGACATATGCTATACCGGAAGCATAGAGAAAGCGCTTCCGGTGGATATCAGCGTATCATATGAGCTTGACGGTAAAAGCATTTCCACGGATGAACTTGCAGGAAAAAGCGGGCGGGTGTCAATAAGATTTGATTATCGGAATAATCAGTACGAAACGGTTGAGATCGACGGAAAAGAAGAAAAAATATATGTTCCTTTTGCGATGCTTACCGGAATGCTGCTCGACAATGATGTATTCAGAAATGTTGAAGTTTCAAACGGTAAAATATTGAACGACGGTGACCGTACGGCCGTTATCGGTCTTGCTTTTCCCGAGCTTGGAAACGATCTCGGAATAGACAGTGAAAAGCTTGACATTCCCGATCATATCGTTATAAGCGCCGACGTCAGTGAATTTGAGATGACAAATACGATGACTGTTGCTGTAAATGATATATTCGGTAAGATAGATGCAGATAAGCTGAACTCGTTTGATGATCTTTCGGGTTCGATCGGAGAGATGTCGGATGCAATGATGCGTTTGACGGACGGTTCGTCGGCACTTTATGACGGACTCGGAACTCTCCTTGAAAAATCCGGCGAGATTATAAACGGTATTGACAAACTTGCAAACGGTGCGGAAGCATTGAAAAAAGGCGCAGGCTCGCTGATTTCGGGCTCTTCAGAGCTGTCTGACGGTGCAAAAGCTCTTGCGGACGGTCTTGACCAGCTTGACCAAAACAGCTCGGCTATTACCGACGGCGCAAAACAGGTATTCCAGTCTCTGCTTTCGATGGCAAATAAGGAGCTTGCTGCGGCATGTCTGCAAACGCCTGATCTTACGATAGACAATTATGCTCAGGTACTTGATTCGGTGATTGCATCTCTTGATGCCGATAATGTAGCTTCACAGGCGCAAACGCTCGCAGCACAGAAGGTCTCGGAAGCTGTTAACGCTCAGAAAGATAAAATAACCGAAGCAGTTACTGTGGAAGTGCGTAAAGGAGTAACTGAAAAGGTAACATCGGCGATTCGTGAAAATGTTGAAGCACAGGTTTTGATGTCTCTCGGAATGAATAAGGAATCGTATGACGCGGCAATATCCGCAGGCATGATAAGCGAAGAACAGCAGTTAGCAATACTTTCTGCGATTGAAGCTCAAATGTCAAGTGATACTGTAAAGCTTATGATAGACGCAAAAACGGATGAGCAGATGAATACTGCGGAAGTGATCGGTCTGATATCCCAAAATACCGATCAGCAGATCGAGCTTCTAATAAAAGAAAATATGGCTTCGCCGGAGGTTCAGAAACAAATTACAGAGGCTTTGGAAAAAGCAAGGTCAGGTGCTGCTTCTATATCAGCTCTTAAGGAACAGCTTGACAGTTATTCTGTTTTCTATGCCGGAATCGGGCAGTATACATCGGGAGTTTCAACTGCTAAAACCGGAGCTGATGCGCTTTCTCAGGGAGCCGATAAAGTTGCTTCCGGTGCGGGAGAACTTTACAGTGGAGCAGAAGCTCTCTATGACGGAATCCTGACACTTAAAAACGGCACACCTGCGCTGATCGACGGAATATCAAAGCTCAGGGACGGAGCAATGACACTTTCTGACGGACTCAAAGAGTTTAATGAAAAGGGAGTTAAACGTCTTTCTGACGCGGTAGACGGAGATATAAACGGACTTATAACCAGAATAAAGGCGATTTCTGATGTGGCGAAGGATTATAATTCGTTCTCGGGAATTTCAGATGAAATGAACGGTCAGGTCAAGTTTATTTACCGGACAGATGCTGTAAAAATAAAATAATTATATGTAGAAATTACGGTGTATACCTTTACTGGGGTGTACACCGTCTTTTTTAATAAAAAATTAACGAAATATATCGTTTAATATATTGAAATTTATTTTAACATGGTATATAATTCAAAAAAATTAGAGGAATACATGAATGTCTTATAAACGGTACAGGACTATTAATAATAGAAAGAGAATTTCGGTTATTTCCGTATGATTATTGTATCAAAAAAGTTAAGTAAACATTTGCGAAGAACTTTTGATGCCAGTAAGCTTATTGCAACAGTTTTTTTGCTTATAATAATTTTTGGCGCTTTATTGCTTATGCTCCCGGTTTCATCAAGGAACGGATCTTCCGCCGGAGGATGGACGGCTCTGTTTACTGCAGTTTCGTCTACTTGTGTTACAGGGCTTTCTCTCGTTGATACATGGACGCAGTGGAGCGGTTTCGGCCAGGCTGTCATTCTTTGTCTTATCGAAATAGGCGGTCTGGGGTTTATGACTGCTGCATCTGTTATTGTATTTATGTTTCGAAAAAGAATGGGAATGAATCAGCAAATGCTTATAGCGCAATCTGTCGGTTCAGACGGTATCGGAGATATTATACGTATTCAAAAAAGAATTCTTACTGTGTCGGTCACAACACAGCTTATCGGAGCGGCGGTACTTACCGTGAGATTTTTTAAAGAATTTGGGGTTTTGCCGGCGCTGAAAATAGGAATATTTCACTCTGTTTCGGCTTATTGTAATGCAGGTTTTGATATTTTTGGTTTCGGCAGTCCCGGAACAAGTATTGTCCGCTTTGGAACCGATCCTACGTTATGTTTAACGCTTGCAGTACTTATAATCGTCGGAGGAATCGGATTTCTTGTATGGGATGAGATCTTACAGATACATTCTCCGAAAAAATGGAGTGTTTATACAAAGCTTGTTTTGATAACAACTGCATCACTTGTTGTTACGGGAACGATAGCATTTTGTATTGCAGAATGGAGTAATCCGCTTACTTTGGGGTCTATGGATTCTTCGCAGAAGCTGCTTGCCGGATTTTTTCAGTCGGTTACAGTCCGGACAGCCGGTTTTGCCGGAATAGATCAGGGAGGACTTACTGATGCCGGAAAAGCGATATCCATGTTTTTTATGCTCATTGGAGGCTCGTCCGGTTCAACTGCCGGAGGTCTTAAAACAGTTACATTTGTTATAATAATTCTGTTTTTGTGGTCAAGAGTTCGCGGGAGAGATTCGGTTAGCATATTTAACAGGACGGTATCTGACAAAAGCGTTCTTGATGCTCTGCTTTTGTGCGGCGTTATGGTAATACTGAGCTTTATCGGAGGAACGATTATTTGCTCCACATCGGATATAAGCTTTACTGACGGACTTTATGAATCTGTATCGGCTCTTGCGACTGTCGGACTGAGTACGGGCGTCACACCGTTGCTCAGTGTTCCGTCAAGAATTCTAATTATGATATATATGTATTTCGGAAGAGTAGGAATACTTACGATAAGCCTTGGTTTTTTAAGAAAAAAAGGATCAGGACAGCAATATCGTTATGCCAATACTAATCTGCTTATCGGTTAGTGAAATATGTTAAAAGTGTATAAATAAAGAGGTGCAGGTGCCATGAAATCATATGCAATTATCGGACTCGGACGTTTCGGATCACATATAGCAGAAAAACTGTATGAAATGGGCGGAGAAGTTCTTGCTATAGATATAAATGATTTGCTTATAGATTCAATATCCTCCAAGGTGACAAAAGCAGTCGTTGCCGACGCAAAAAATAAAGACGTACTTCGCAGTCTCGGAATTCAGAATTGCGACTGTTCTATTGTGGCTATGGCTTCAGATCTTGCTTCATCTGTTCTGATTACAATGAATTTGAAATCACTTGGAGTACAGCATATTATCTGCAAAGCGCATGACGATACACACCGTGAAATTTTGGAGAAGCTCGGAGCAAATAATGTTATTATTCCGGAAAGAGCAGTGGCTGAAAAGTTGGCAAAAAGTCTTACGTCTCCGGATGTACTTGAATATATAAATCTTTCTGAGCATCACGGAATAGTTGAATTGAAAGCGCCGATTAAGTGGTGTGAAAAAACAATCCGTGAGCTTAATGTCCGTGCAAAGTACAATGTTAATATAATTGCTGTCAAACAGAAAAGCGGAATCAAAGTATCTCCCGGCGCTGACCATGTTATTGAACAAAATGATATTCTTGTTCTTCTTGGAAGATATGACGCGCTTGATAAAATTGAAAAACAAATAAGATAAAAAATATATATTTCCTTGTGAAAATATTTTTGTTCAGGAAGATTATTGTGTATTTAAAGTGTATAACATAACAAATTTGTTTTTTAATACATTTATACAACTTTAATATAATGCCTTTTTGTTTATTTTGCCATCTTGATTTTTTAGATAAAAAGTAGTATAATTTTTCTATCAAAATGTTATAGGGGTATAGCTCAGTTGGTAGAGCAGCGGTCTCCAAAACCGCGTGTCCAGAGTTCGAGCCTTTGTGCCCCTGCCAATGAAGAAGCCAGAAATTCCTTTACAATTAAGGAATTTCCGGCTTCTTCATTTTTTGTTTTTTGTAATTTATTATCTAAAATATGCTTAAGTTCTGCGCCGAAGCTGCTTTTATCAAGATGTCAAAAATATGCTCGCCCTTGTAGGGAATGCTGTCCCCAGCGTTCCGCATTTTACCGCTTTGTAAAATTTATACACGGAACGTCGGGGACGACGTTCCCTACAAAGGAGAATGCGTTTTTACATTTCGATAAAAGGCAGCCTTCGGCGCGGGGACTTACGGAACGCCGTGGGCTTTCGTCACAAGCGAGATTATTTTCCCCATAGGGAGCGCAAAATCCTGGTAAGGAATAGAACGATTATGGCGTAAAAGGCGCTGCATGCGCGGCTGCCAAGGATTCTTTAAGATCGTTCACCGGCGGTTTGCAGCTGTTGCCGTGGCAAACATAGTAAGTTGTTTTTCCGTTCTTCAGCGGATACGTTGCGGTGGGCTGCTGTAAAAGGACAACGACCGCATCCAAAGGAACGGCAAACGGCAGACTGCTTTGATCCGTCTGCCCATCCAGCACAGCCGTCACTTTTACCGGCGGCTCGTTATACGCTAGCAGCGCCGTCAAGAACATAGCATGGCCCGGCGGATACAAAGACGCGTCGGC
>CALGZV010000113.1 GCA_937934385.1 uncultured Clostridia bacterium
CACAGTTCTGAGTTCTCCGCTCCCGCTTCGTTTTTATCCGGGAGTTTAGCTTCTTAGCTTGCTTTGCAATTTTTTGCATGCAAACTAAGTATAAAACGGCTGACTTTTGTCAGCCGTTTTTTTTGTATAATTAAAACTGCCGGATTTACCTCCGGTTTTATTATTGATACGTCAAAACAGGCTGACGCACACGATCCATAGCGGTTATCCTATACGCATAAGTATTCCTCCCGTATAGTAATGCGTAAGTATATCACATGCGGCTGCGCCTTTTTCCGCCATATCTGCAGCTCCGTACTGACTCATTCCCACGCCGTGTCCGTATGCTCCTCTCGATTCCCCGGTCGGAACAGAACACAGATACGCAACGCGGCCTCCCCAAACGTTTTCTGCGGCGCGCGTGTAACCGTCGGAACTCGAATGCCATGCGGCACATATGCATTTTCCGTCATATGCAACTACGGTGTTTGCCGTGTCATCGACCGCAGCGTAAACCTCCTCCGGTGCGGTGCCGGAATACGCGCAGCAGTGCGCCGGAGCATTGCATACTGCGGCATTCGGATGTTCTTCGCAGCTCGAACCTCTTGAAATCTTATATATGGCGTATGTTCGTGCGGCTATTGCCTGAGCGCGGAGCGCCTCTGTTCCGAAGCTTACCGGCATTTCCGCGGCTGTTACTCCGATGGTATATTCGCGGAGTGTCATGCGCATGTAACTTTTTGTTACGTGATCGTATACAGAAATTACACTGCTGTCTGTTATGCCGTAGCTGACTGACGGATCTGTATCAAGTGTTTTGTAATATGATGCACACTTTTTTTCTTCTGATTCCTGTACGCCGGTTTCTTCTGCCTGCGCGGTATCGGGTTCGGTTTCTTCCGGCGTTGTTTCGCAACTGCTTTCGGGGATATTTTCTTCGGGAAGATTTTGCCCGATACTGTCTTGAGGTTCTATGCATGTCTCATCATTCGTTGCCTTGCTGCCGATACTTGCCTTGGCTGCAATATCAGACGAGGAGGATATTATTGAAAGCAGTGCATTATCGAGTATTATATCTGCTTCCGAGCGCTGCACCCGAGGCTGAAAGATCATTTTGCTGTTATAAGAAAAATTGAACACACCGGCGTTTAATGCAGCAGATGAATTTTTGTCTTTATCTGTTTGGAATGTACTGCTTATTATTACGGATGCGCTTTGATCCTGATTTTGTCTGACCGCATTATTATCCGATGAATTGTAAGTGTTTTCTTCTGAATACGCATTGATGTTGTCATCAAAATATGTTTTGTTAACGTTTTCAATATAGTTTAGAATTTCATATTCTGAAGCTGATGCGCCTGCGGTCTCTTTAGAAATATTGTATGCTTCCGCATCATATCCTGAGGATTCTTCCTCGGAAAAAATAATATCACTGTGATTCGGAACTAACACAGTATAAAGCGGCGTCTGCGGAGTTTGGTTGAGCTGTCCGAGCGAGACGGCTGCTGCAAGAATAATACCGAAGCTTGTACGCATAAATATCTTCCTTTCGTTTTTGAAGGCAAAATGCTTTGCCTGTCCGGTCTGTCTGCGGAAAACATACTGACTTGTATTTGAACGTCGTACAATACGTGCAGGTATTCAGTATAGAATTCCGTGTGTGAATTTGCGTATATAATAACGTATGTTACGAGTTGTCCTAATATTACATTACCCATAAATGCGTGTGTATTTCATTCATGCAAAGTTAACACCATGTTCATTCAATCAAGAGGAAGTGAGACTGATAAACAGTTAAAATATTAAAGAAAGTATATATTCGATTTTTTCTGATGAAAAATAAATTTACTTTATGAAAATCCGGCACACAGAAATCAGCAGGAGAAAATGTATGGCCGATGACATATGGAATAAAATGTACGCGGCAGCGCAGGCTGTGCATAAAGACCGTAAAATATCTGAATACGTTGAGGCGGGCGGAGTGGCTGCAGCGGTTATGTCGAAATCAGGCAGGATATATACAGGAGTCTGTGTA
>CALGZV010000114.1 GCA_937934385.1 uncultured Clostridia bacterium
TCGGATATGCTTCCGTAGGTGACGATCGGTCCGGCTATAAGTTGCGGAAACATGGATATATAGACTGAAAAATTAATAAGGCTGCTTTCACAGTCTGATTTGTGTAGATAAACGTCACAGAGATATGATATGCCCTGAAAGGTATAAAAGGAGATTCCTACGGGCAATTCGGGGACTGTAAAAGCGGATATCTGCGGAAATATTTTTCCGAGTTCATTCATAAGGAATTTTGAATATTTAAATAAAGTAAGGCATATAATGTGAAATGTTATCCCGGATATGAGATATATCTTTCGGCGTTCGGGACAATGGTGCATAAGAATGCCAAGCCTGAAATCTATAAGGATACTGAGAAGAAGCAGAATGATCTGCCAAGGCTGTTTATAAGTTCCTGCAAGGTAAAAACAAAGGCTTCCTGCGAGCAGAACTGCATTTTTGCCCCGTGCCGGTATGGTATAATAGAGTGTGAAAAAAACAGGAAGAAATATAAATATAAAATTTAAACTGCTGAAAACCATACTGCCACCGCCGCTCATGTTATCTGATATATAGACGTTTTAAAACGACAAAAGGTGACAGCTTTTTCAGCAAAAGTTTAAGAAATCTGGAAACAGTTTACCCGTTTGCAAAACAAATTATTTTACATCAATTTAATAATAAAAAAGCAGTGTTTAACACTGCTTTTTTGTAAATGCCAACAGTATATGCGGCGTTTTGTTATGAAAGGAATCCGGTCTTGCTATCTTACTTTGACTGTAAAAGCATTTTGTTTTTATATTATTAAGCTGCAAATACTTGTATACATCAGAGATTTCTGCTATAATTACATAAATGAAAATTTAAAGTATAGTTTGCTTTGGATAAGCGTTGTTTTACTATGATCAGGTATCCGAGCCTCCGTTATAGCGTTCATAATAAAACAGGTACTGCTGTGCAAGTCCTGCGTATTTTCCGAAGCAGGCCGGATCAAACTCCGGCGGATAATATTTTGCAAGTACTCGTTTTACCCAAACATCAATGGGAAAGGCATCAGTTTTTCCGAAGCCGAAAAGCAGTGTACATGCAGCGACTTTCGGTCCTACTCCTTTTATTCGGCAAAGCTCGCTTGAGGCTTCTTCGGTACTCATCTTCAGGATATCATCTATACTGATCTCTCCGGAAGCAATTTTTTCTGCTGCATCGGTTATGTATTTTGCACGGAAACCGGTTCCGCAGGCAAATATCGCGTCAGTACCTGCACTGCAAAGACTTTCCGCGCTCGGAAAGCTGTAAAGTGTTTCGGAATCTCCGATCGGGTTGCCGAATCGTGCGCACATTCGGCTTATTATTCCCTTGATTCTCGGTATATTGTTGTTTTGCGAAATTATGAATGAGCAGAGTGTTTCCCACGGGTCCTGATGCAGTATCCGTATCCCGTTACCGCATTCCATTGCGGCGATGATTACAGTGTCTGCACTGCATGATTCAGATATTGCTGAACGTATTCCGTCGTAATCGTCATCAAGCGCAAGATATTTACGCCATATACTGTCGAATTCGCATTTATTCATATTGTGTATAACGATTTTATCGGATGTCGGCTGCGATAGGACAAGTTCTCTGCCATGCGCTATTCCGCGTATGTTTCCGTTATCGTCGGGATCAAACCGGAATGTCTGGCCGCAATCGAATATCTGAGATATATTGCAGCATGACAGACCGGAAATTTCGATATCGGAGCCGTACTCTGTGATGATAGTATTCATTTTATTTACCGTTACTTTTGTTTTGCAAAAGTCCTTTCCTGAAAACGTCACTGTATAGGCTATGTCCGAAGCAATTGCCTTTGAAATTTAATTTATCAAATTTTATTATTAATTTATTGCCGCCTGAGTGGCCGACAGAAATGAAAGGATATATTAAATGGCTGAAACTATTTATACAATACCGATAAACGAGGCATTTGATGCATGCGCCGGAGAGGTTGTGTGCGAGTGTCCGCTGTGCCGTCTGTACGATAAATTTGAAAATGACGAGCTTGATTTGATTCTCGGCGCATCTATGATGGAACCCGATGTACGTATAAAAACAAACGAGCAGGGATTTTGCCGCGAGCATTACGGTATGATGCTTGAGCGTAAGAACCGTCTCGGTATGGCACTTATGCTGCAAA
>CALGZV010000115.1 GCA_937934385.1 uncultured Clostridia bacterium
TATCTTGAGTTCCGGTCCGACGACGATAACCGAACGTCCGGAATAGTCAACACGCTTGCCGAGCAGGTTCTGACGGAAGCGTCCCTGTTTACCGCGAAGCATCTCGGAAAGAGACTTAAGCGGACGGTTGCTCGGCCCTGTGACCGGCTTGCCGCGGCGGCCGTTGTCGATAAGTGCATCGACAGCTTCCTGTAGCATTCTCTTCTCGTTGCGGATAATTATATCGGGAGCGCCCATCTGAAGAAGATTCTTCAGACGGTTGTTACGACCGATAACGCGGCGGTAAAGATCGTTAAGATCACTCGCAGCAAAACGTCCGCCGTCAAGCTGAACCATAGGACGGATCTCCGGAGGAATTACCGGAATAACATCAAGTATCATCCATTCGGGGCGGTTTCCGGACTTGCGGAATGCCTCGACTACTTCAAGGCGCTTGCTCAGACGGATTTTCTTCTGCCCGGAAGCTGTAGCGAGCTGAGTACGAAGCTCAGCAGAAAGCTCTTCAATATTGAGAATAGGCTCAGAAAGCAGTTCCTTTATAGCTTCAGCACCCATTCCGACGCGGAAAGAGGTCTCGTATTTTTCATAGTATGATTTGTATTCCGTCTCGGTAAGCAGCTGATTTCTTACCAGCGGGGTATCGCCGGGATCAATTACTATATAGGATGCGAAATACAGCACCTTTTCAAGAGAGCGGAGCGGAATATCGAGCAGCAGGCTCATGCGTGACGGTACCGCTCTGAAGTACCAGATATGCGATACCGGAGCTGCAAGCTGGATATGTCCCATACGTTCGCGGCGAACCTTTTTTGAAGTTACTTCTACGCCGCACTTTTCGCATACATGAAATTCCTTGTTGCGCACGCGCTTGTATTTTCCGCACGCACATTCTCCGTCTTTTGTCGGACCGAAGATACGTTCGCAGAAAAGTCCGTCTCTTTCAGGTTTAAGCGTTCTGTAGTTTATTGTCTCAGGCTTTGTTACCTCGCCGTGAGACCATTTCAGTATCATCTCAGGAGATGCCAACCCGATCTGTATAGAATCAAAGGTATTATGTGCCATAGCTATTCCTCCCGTCAGTTATTTTCATCATTATTATCATCGGAGTAAAGTTCGTCAGCAAAACCGACGCCGAAGCCGTCTCCGAATTCATCGTCGTCTGATTCTGGTGCAAACAGATCCTCTTCGTCCTCAAGATCGTTTCCGTCTCTGTCTTCTCCGATATCATTGACCACGGACGAGTTCATATATTCACTGCTTTCGTCTTCTCTGTAAGCATCGACGGAATAGGTACGGTTGTCCGGTTCGTCCTCTCCGAGAGTTGAAAGCTCAATTTCATTTCCTTCTTTATCAAGAACCTTGATATCAAGCGCAAGGGACTGAAGCTCTTTTACAAGAACCTTGAAGGATTCCGGAACGCCCGGAGTAGGTATATTCTGTCCCTTTACGATAGCTTCGAACGCTTTTACACGTCCGTTTACATCGTCGCTCTTGAAAGTAAGTATTTCCTGAAGTGTGTATGCTGCTCCGTATGCTTCAAGCGCCCATACTTCCATTTCTCCGAAACGCTGGCCGCCGAACTGAGCTTTACCTCCGAGAGGCTGCTGAGTAACGAGCGAGTAAGGTCCTGTAGAACGTGCATGTATCTTATCGTCAACAAGATGATGCAGCTTGAGGTAGTACATGATTCCGACCGTTACGGGGTTATCGAACGGTTCGCCCGTTCTTCCGTCATAAAGTATGGTTTTTCCGTCAGGACGGAGACCTGCCATTTTAAGGCACTCGGTGATATCAGCCTCATGTGCGCCGTCGAATACAGGAGTCATTACCTTCCATCCGAGCTTGCGTGCCGCAATTCCGAGATGAACCTCAAGAACCTGACCTATATTCATTCGCGAAGGAACTCCGAGCGGGTTAAGCACGATATCAAGCGGTGTTCCGTCTGCAAGGAACGGCATGTCCTCAGGCGGAAGAATTCTCGATACGACACCTTTGTTTCCGTGGCGTCCTGCCATTTTATCTCCGACAGAGATCTTACGTTTCTGAGCAACATAAACTCTGACGACCTTGTTTACTCCGGGCGGAAGTTCATCTCCGGCTTCTTTGGTAAATGTACGTACATCAACGATAATTCCGGACTCTCCGTGCGGAAGTCTGAGTGAAGTATCGCGGACTTCGCGGGCTTTTTCACCGAAGATTGCACGAAGAAGTCTTTCTTCTGCGGTAAGCTCGGTCTCTCCCTTAGGAGTTACCTTACCGACAAGTATATCTCCGGCTCTTACTTCAGTACCGATTCGGATAACACCTTCGGCAGTAAGATCTTTAAGCGCGTCGTCTCCAACGTTCGGAATCTCTCTTGTGATTTCTTCCGGTCCGAGTTTTGTATCACGCGCTTCATGCTCGTATTTTTCTATATGAATAGATGTATAAACATCGTCGCGTACAAGACGTTCGTTAAGAAGAACGGCGTCCTCGTAGTTGTAGCCTTCCCATGTCATGAAGCCGATCAGAGGGTTCTTGCCCA
>CALGZV010000116.1 GCA_937934385.1 uncultured Clostridia bacterium
CCTCCGCTCAAAAATAAAAAATCGCGATAAACATCTGTATACAGCATGTCTCCGCAATCATAAGAGCGCAAATTTTATCAGCGCAATATTGACCTAAATGCTTTAAACATACGCAGCATAAGGTGAGAGCGGAGCGCTCTGCTTACTCATTTATAAATGATTATACCACTCTCTGTATAACATGTCAATAGTTTTTACAGAAAAAATTTATTTTCTAAAATAAAAATTCGGTTGTTATTCAAATGTTATTCAAAAATAATTAAAAACCACCGTCAGAACGATGCTGTTAAACACAATATCAAAACCTTGCAAAACCACTTGAAAAATGCAGTTCGGTATGATATAATTATTTTATATATCTATATGTAGTATTATGTCGGATCTGGTTGTCATGCAGACTCGCGCAAAGGAGGTAGTATCAGAATTGAATAACACACATATATACGACCTCCGTATAGCCCCTCCCGGATACAGCGGAAAAACAAGCCTTCACGACGGAACCCGGCTTATACAGATAAACGGTTCCGATAATGCATCAGCAAACAGGCATAATAACCGCGGGCAACGTACTGTCAGCGCTGAGACAGCAGGTGAGCAGAAAAACCGCAAACATCATGACAAAACAAAAGATCCGCGACCGATAAACGGACAACCCGGCAGACAAGCACCTCCGCAAGCAGTAAACGCTCAAAACCGAAGTTATAAAAGCAAAACAGATTTTCCGGATAATTACATACGCTCAGATAAAGATAATAAAAAATACGCAGCACGTCCGGGAAATATCGATATGCAAAAACCGTCTGTCAATACAAAGCAGAGAAACATTAATACAAAAAAAATAAATGCAGATAAACCGATAAAAGACAATAATTCTCCTGTGTACGGTGATTACTTTGCCGATAAAAGCGGCAATACCGACGGAAGATTGAAAGACAGAAAAGCAGCAGGGAATATAGGACGGCAAACGGACGGTAACAGGACAGAATCACGCGTAAATGACCGCGAACGTATACAACACAACAATCAAAAAACACGTGCCGGCACATATTATGCAAAAGAAACGGCCGAAACCGTGCGAAACAGCGCACGTAATAATGAAACCCGCAGCGAAAGCAATCAAAACAGACGTACGCCTCCTGAAAATAAATATATCCGCGCCCAAAACGATCAAAATATACGTGACATACGTACATCATATAATACACGTTCTCTCTCTGAGTACAAAGATCAGCGCAAAAAAATAAATTCATTACAAACATCTGATAAAGATATACATACAGCATCCGACGGAAGAATATCTGAAGAACAAAGCGGACGTATGTCCCGCGAAAAGAAAAGATATAATTATAACAAAAATCAGCAACTCAGCGAAAACAGCCGATATGATACAGACCGGCCTAATCCGTACAATCCGAATCCCGTATACAGCTACGGAAGCAGAAGCTCTGAAAACCCGCCGGAAAATTACCGCCGCTCATCGGGTCAGAAGTCAAAACATGCGCACAAATCCGAAAGACCGAAAATGACGTCCGAAGAACGCCGTATGATGGCGGCTGCCGAAGAAGCGCGGAAAAAAGCTGAAACGCAGTTTAAGCGCGAAGCAGATGAACGGAAAAAAGCAAATAACAAACTCAGGCGCGCCGAGATACAAAAACACAGAAAAGCATTTGTAAAAGAATTAGGAGCGGAAATTTCCGGAATGCTGATCGATTCTGTCCCGCTTTTTATTATGTTTCTTATTTCAACAGCGCTCATCGGCGGAATCGCGGTAATGTCATTCGCCGTCGCACTGCGTTTAAATTTCTCCAACAAGCCGGATACGGTGATTTATCAGATAGGCGAAGATAAAGAGAGCGGCACCGAAACATTCCGTCTTTCAGCGGATAAATATATCAGAGACGGGGTCCTCTATATGAGTATGGACGATTTTGCCGAAAGATTCGAATTTACAACCGTCGGAACTCCCGACGAGCTTAAGTATATTTCAAGAGTCAGTGAAAATATAATGAAAGTAAAAGTAGGATCTTCAGCTGTTACAGTAAACAATATTTCCCTGCGTCTTTCTGCACCTGTGATACAAAGCGAAAATGAAATACTTGTACCGTATGACTTTTTCGCAAGCTACGTATCCGGTTTCTCTATATCGTATGACAGCGAAAAATCAAAGATAAAGCTTCTCCGTGATATAACCGATTATACGGTTTCGGTAGGAGAAGGAAAGCTCCCTGTATATGCAAACGCAGGCTTTATTCCATCCGGATACAGTGAAACACCCAATATAAACGAAAATTCGCTTCCGGCTGATATATACACCGCTACAGACCCGAATCCTGCACTGCCGGAACCGGAACCTCCGGTGGCGAATACGACTCAATAATCTCAGTACCCCGTTCAGTAATTAAATTTTACATTTAATCATAAATTTTTGCGAGGTTGATACAAATTGGATAACCGAAACAATTATACGAAACAAAATCACGGAAATATTCAGTACCGTGCTAACGCGCCTAAAAGACCGATGCAGAATCCTTCGGCGCGGACACCGGAAAATACTGAAAACGCATATATACGTGATACCTCAAGAGCGCGTATCGAACGCGCAAAAGCACGCGAAAGGCGCAGGCGCAGACGCCGGATCATAAATATAACCACTATGTTTGTGCTTTTCGCCGTACTCATCCTGATAATTGCGGTAATTGCTAAAATTATATCCGGAGATTCCGAACCGTCAGTAAAACCTGACGGAAATACGGCATTGCCATCTCAGACAGATACAGCTGAAAAGACAGATACCGTCACCGACGCTGTGACAGAACCGCTGACAGGTCCTGCGGCATACGGCATAACATTTGTTTCCGACCTTTCGGAATATGAGCAATACATGGATCCGGAAAACCGAAATGACTATATGACAGTAGTAAACAAAGGATCTCTTCTTGACGAAAACTACAAGCCTGACGATCTTGCCGATCTTACCGATACACGTGCAGACGGACGCGAAACTCAGAAGATGAGACTTGCCGCCGCAAAAGCTATCGAGGCAATGTTTATTGAAATGCGCGCAAGCGGATATACAGACGTTTCGATAACGAGTGCTTACCGTCCATACAGCCAGCAAAAATATCTGTTCGAAAATTATACCGCGTCCGAGCTGAAAAGCCATCCGGGCTGGACACTGGAACAGGCAGAGGCGGAAGTCGAAACATACTCGGCGCGCCCCGGAACAAGCGAACATCAGACAGGACTTTGCTGCGACCTGCACAATCTTCCGTCGGCAAACAAACGCTTTGCAAACGAAGAAGCCTATACATGGCTTTGTGACAATGCGTGGAAATTCGGTTTTATACTTCGCTATCCCGAAGATAAAACAGCAACAACAGGATACGATTTCGAGCCGTGGCATTACCGCTTCGTCGGACGCTATCACGCGCAGAAGATCCACGAACAAGGGTTATGCCTCGAAGAATATGCCGCACAGCAAAATCAGGTCACAAATTAAAAAATATAAAAATCACAGTTCATAAGGTAAAACAAGAGGTACAAAATGGCAAAATACGTTCCCTATCCGCTTTTTCACGATGATATGCCTGTAGACATATCCTTTGTATTCGAGTCCGAGCGCCCCGCAGGAAAGCACGGCTTTATGCGTGCATGCGGAGATCATTTTGAATTTGAGGACGGCACCAAAGTGCGCTTCTGGGGTGTTAACTTCAACGGCGGCGCATGCTTCCCCACACATGAATATTCAGAAATAGTTGCCGAAAGACTTGCAAAAACAGGCTGCAATATAGTCCGCTTTCATCAGCTCGACGCTGAGTGGGACTGCCCCAATATCTTCTCCTTGACGCGCGGGAAGCGCCTTGCTTCAACAAGAGAACTTGATCCGCGAAGCATGGAGCGTCTCGATTATCTTATCTACTGTCTCAAGCAACAAGGTATCTACTGCTATCTCGACATGCTCACCTACAGACGTTACAAATCCGGAGATGAAGTCGAAGCCGCAGAGGACATGATAGATTCCACAAAATATCCGTTCAACTGTTTCGACAGACGCATGATCGAGCTTCAGAAGGAATTCATTCACGACATCTGGAATCATTTCAACCCGTACACCTGTGAAAAATACAAGGACGATCCGGTATTCGTCATGACCGAGATCATCAACGAAAACGATCTTTTCAGCAAGCCTAACTTCACCGTCGAGCCCTATACTTCCAAGTTTCGTGAAATGTTCGCCGCATGGCTTTCAGAAAACGGTATTGAATTCGACGCGGCAAACTGCGATCTTACCGCGAACGACGACGTGCTTTCAGACTTTAAGGTACATGTGGAAAGAAAATATTTCCGTGAAATGCGCGACTATATGATATCTATCGGAGTTAAAATACCGATAACCGGAACCAACTGGTTCTTCAACGATGCACTTACAAGCGCGCACACCGAAATGGACTTCATGGATACACATTCATATTTCTATGACTGGCGTTGGAATGACCACTGCACACGTCTTGACTCGCTCACCGACCAGGAGGACTGCGACCTTGCGAGAATCCTGCGCGAACGCGTCGACGGACTTCCTTTCTTTGTCTCCGAATGGGATATGCCGTGGCCTAACCCTTGCAGAGCAGAAAGTCCGCTCCTCTTCGCTGCGGCAGGCTCATATCAGGATTGGTCAGGCTTTGCAATACATACATATGCCTATACAACACGCCTCGATAAGCTCGATATTCTCGGAAAGGAAATCATTCCGCCGTGCATCGACGGCGTAGGATACCGCGAGGGAGTATTCTCTGTATGGAACGATCCCGCAAAATTCGGCATGTTCCTGCACAGCGCACTTATAACCAGACGCGAGGATGTAAAGCCCGCATTAGATAAAGTTACAATAAAGGTCGGAAACGATGCACAGGAGGCATTCCGCGCAGCTACCGAGTACAAGAAAGTCGGTGTAAGCTTTGACCGCGGCGAAGATGCATCCAAGCCTCTGTTTGACGTAGATGCAGGAGAAGTCACCTCTACCGACGGCCAGCTCTACCGAAGCTGGAAAAAGAATTTCGGATACATAAACTCCGAAAGAACAAAAGCGGTATACGGCAGACTCGGCAAAAACGGCGAAATCGCAATGGACGGTCTGACCGTAAAAGCTGACAGCGATTGCGGTGTAATTGCAATATCTTCCCTTTCGGACGCTCCGCTCTCAGAGACAGACAATATACTTATTACCGCCCTGTGCGATGCAGTAAATACCGATATGAAATGGGACGGAGACCATATGCTTGAATACGGTCACGCACCTGTTCAGGTAAAGGTCATGGAAGCAGAGATCAAACTGCGCGTATGCGGTAAAATGAGGATCCGCTCGGTAGGACCGGAAGCCCAGTATACCGGAGAGATACCGACCGAGTACAAGGACGGCTTCATCAGCTTTAAGCTCGGAGACGTTCATCCCGGAATGTACTATCTTATGACACGTGAATAAAAAAGTGCTGTCTCTGTTCTAAATATCTGCTCAAGGAAAACTACATATATTATGTTCCAAAGGGCAAAGTACAGATTGCTCTTAATACACTGTCACTTCTTTTTTTAAACTTCAAATTAAAAAATGCTTATCCTATCGAATGTAAGATTCGGTTTGATAAGCATTTTTATTGTGCAACAATGAAATTCCGTGGTGCCCGCACACAATCTATTATTAAGTCAGCAGGTAGTGTTCATATTTTAACATCATAATGCGTATTTAAAACAGAAAATGGGAATACTTTTGAGTAATACATTGTAAAAATCAGTGTAAATATCAAAATATTAATTTAAACAGGTACGGTATATTTAAATGAATATAACTCAAAATTCATACAGAAAAAGCTCTCATGTGAAGAGAAAAATCGCAATTGTCGGCGCCGGATACGTCGGAACAAGCTGCGCATTTGCAATTTTGAATCAAAAGCTATGCGACGACATGGTACTGATCGACACCGACATTGCACGCGCAGAGGGCGAGGCAGCAGATCTTGCCCACGGTGTCGCGTTTTCAGGCACAAATATGCATATATTTGCAGGAGACTACAGCGACTGTGCGGATGCTGACATTATGATAATCTCCGCCGGAGCAGCCCAGGTTCCCGGAGAAACCAGAAGCGATGCAAGAATTCTGCGGCGAAACAGCGAAACGGTAAAATCGATTACCCGGAGCGCCGTATCCGCCGGATTTTCCGGAATTTTTATTGTAGCGACAAATCCTGTTGACGTCATGTCGTCAATCGTATATATGCATTCGGGATTTCCGGCAGCAAGAATAATCGGAAGCGGAACAACGCTTGATACCGCCAGACTCAGATATCTCCTCGGAAGCTATTTCGAAGTCGATCCGAGAAATGTACACGCTTATGTGATCGGAGAACACGGAGACACCGAGTTTGTTCCGTGGTCATCTGCCTACATCGGAGTTAAACCGATACGGTCATTGTGTAAAGAGCATCCGCTGCGTTTTTCGGAAAAGGAGCTGTCCAATATCGAACAGCAGGTACGGACCTCTGCATACAAAATAATTGCGGCAAAGCAGGCAACAAGCTACGGAATCGGCATGGCGCTTGCCCGTATCATACGTGCGGTATTCGGAGATGAACACAGCATTCTGACTGTATCCTCACTCATTGAAGGAGAGTACGGTATCGGGAACATCTGGCTCGGTACTCCGTGTACAGTCGGAGGAGACGGAGTCATAGGAAAGTTGAAAATAGCTCTGACCGATGAAGAACTACAGAAAATAAAACTTTCCGCCGACAAGATAAAAAAAGATCTATCCGCCGCAGAGCCTGAAAAAATATTTTAAGATACGTAAAAATCAGATATTTTCGCATAATTATGCAGAATATCTGATTTTTATTCTGCAAATCGTTTTTTATCGTCACTTTGTTGTTGACAGAAAGAAACTTTTCGAATATAATAATAAGAGTTATTTTATATAATGGAATAAGTATTATTCGGAAAGACAGAGGATCATATCCCGATGCAGAAGAATTTAAAAACAGCAAAATTCGGCGGAAGTTCACTGGCAAGCGCCGAGCAGTTCAAAAAAGTAATAGACATTATACTCTCTGATCCGAGTATAAAATATGTAGTACCCTCGGCTCCGGGTAAGCGCTATAACGGAGATTTCAAGGTTACCGACAAGCTTTACGAATGCTATGAACTTGCTTCTACCGGCCATAATATAGATGCAGTATATCATCAGTTTGAAGAAAGATACCGCGACATCGTCGAAGGTCTCGGCATGGATTACTCTCTCGACGATGAATTCGCTAAAATAAAAATGTCTGTTATTCATAACGCAGGGCGCGATTATGCAGCAAGCCGCGGAGAATATCTGAACGCAAAGATACTCGCAAAGTATCTCGGATTTGAATTTATAGACGCAAAAGAAATCATTTTCTTTACAGATAACGGTCTTCTCGATGCCGATAAAACATATTCGGTAATGAGCAAGCGACTCAAAAACGTTGAAAAAGCCGTAATACCCGGATTCTACGGTTCAATGCCCAACGATACTATAAAGACCTTTTCACGCGGAGGCTCAGATATCACAGGAGCGATAGTTGCACGCGCCGTCGGCTGCGATCTATATGAGAACTGGACAGACGTTTCCGGATTCCTTATGGCAGATCCCCGCATTGTAAACGATCCCAAGGTAATCGACGTTATAACATACAATGAGCTTCGCGAGCTTTCTTACATGGGCGCGGGCGTTCTTCATGAAGATGCCGTCTTTCCGGTAAGACTTATGGGAATACCTATCAACATCCGAAACACAAACGCTCCGGAGGATAACGGAACAATGATTGTCGCATCATGTGATAACAAAACTCCTGAAAATCCGATTACAGGTATAGCAGGCAAAAAAGGTTTCTGCTCAATAACTATTGAGAAGGACATGATGAACTCAGAGGTCGGCTTTACACGCCGCGTTCTGTCCGTTCTCGAAAAGGAAAATATATCGTTCGAACATATTCCGTCAGGAATAGATACTCTCAGCATAATCGTATCCGAAAAAACGATCGAAGGCAAACATGACATAATTATGCGCAGTCTTTGCAATGCAGTACAGCCCGACAGTGTTTTCATCGAAGATCATAT
>CALGZV010000117.1 GCA_937934385.1 uncultured Clostridia bacterium
CCGCCGTTTCAATAATGGACTACGCCCGACTTTTTGTCCGACCTCATCCCACAGCCGCGGCGGTTTCTGTATCAGATCGCCGGAGCTACCGCTCATTCCTGCCGAAGCAGTAATGAACTTTTCGTCTATGCCATGAGAATTACTCCGCTTCCGCAGGAGCGCCTACAGGACAGACTTCAGCGCAAGCACCGCAGGAAATGCATTCATCAGCGTTAATTTCGTACTTGCCGTCCCCTTCGGAAATAGCGCTTACAGGACATTCGCTTGCGCAAGCGCCGCAAGAAATGCACTCATCACTGATCTTATATGCCATTTGTAACACCTCCATATAATGTGTTGATATGTTCTGAAAAACGAAATACCAAACATAAAAATATCCGCTCGGGCAATTCGCTTTTGCATTCACATGAACCGTTTTTTGCTACCAGATCATGCGAACATATTATATCATACTTATACATGAATGTCAAACATATTTTTCGATTTTATTTGCATTTGGCTTATATTACATAAACTATTCAAGGTAAAATAACACCTAAAAAACAAAGCACTAAGACAGAATATTTCCCGTTAAATTTACAAAACTCTCATATGTTTCCTGATGAAACCGACAGTTGATATAATTTATTACTTACGCAACCTTCGGTTTACCGATTGCAAGCCGCCGATTGGTTGACTTAAAAGCAAAAAACAGTTATAATCAAAATATAAATCCGAAAATAATCACTAAAAGTCTATATCCGTTTCAACCCAACTACGCAAAAACAAATTTAAGAATTATATATCGGAAACGACAGCAGCATCTATACCTAAATTTTAGGATAATACTATCTACAAATAATATTAATACATAAAGAAAGGAAAAATAAAAATGCAGCTATCAGATAAAATAATAAAACTTCGCAAGCAAAACGGATGGTCTCAGGAGGATCTTGCTGAAAAGACAGGCGTATCGCGTCAGGCGGTATCAAAATGGGAAAGCGCACAATCTGTTCCGGACATTGAAAAAATACTGTTGCTCAGCGAACTGTTCGGAGTATCGACAGATTATCTGCTGAAAGAAGACATATATGAAGATAATACTCAGGCAATAAATCAGATTGAAAATCAGATTACCTCAGAATTTGCAGCGGAATTTATCGAAAGCCGTAAAAAAGCATCTGTACGTATCGGCACCGCTGTTCTTATTTGTATTATTTCGGTAATTCCACTTCTTATTTCATGTGCTTTAGCACAATATTTTAATGTAAACGAAAATTTTTCGGCAGGAGCCGGACTTATCTTATTGCTCGCCATAGAAGCAGTCGCTGTAGCTATATTTATCCGGTGCGGATTCGAAAATGATCAATATAAATTTCTGGAAAACGGAAACTTTATATGCAGTTCCGAAACAAAAAGATTTGTCGCTGAAAAAAGAAAAGAATACAGAAATTTATACATAAAGCTTAATATTACTGCCACCTGTGTCTGCATACTCTCACCGATTCCACTCTTTATCGGCGCTTTCTCTGAAAACGAAGTTTTTACGATATTTCTGCTCTGCGCAACTATATTAACAGCGGGTATAGGCGGCATGATATTCATCATCGCCGGAGTGCGTCAGGCAAGTTTTGAAAAGCTCCTCAAGGACGGAGAGCATTCAGAAAATAACAAAAAAGCAATCAAAATCAAAGGAGCAATCGCTACTGTATATTGGCTTGCCGTTACAGCTTTATATCTTATTCTGCTGTTTACAGAAAGCAGTCTGGGCAGCCGTTCATGGATAATATGGCCTGTAGCCGGAGTACTCTTCGCCGCCTTAATGACGGTATGCAATACGTTTTTCCGCGATCCCGAATAATTAGGAATCAGATTTTTTAAGCATCTGATCACCTGCAAATTTTGAAAATCCTGTTGTATCCGGACAAAATTTATGATATACTGTATTAAACTACAATCACGGATACGAAAGGAACTACCGCAATTATGGAATACAATAAATTTATATCTGATATGAATACCGGTGAAGAAATAGAGGGTTTTTATATACTCAAGGATGCAGCCCTAAAAACAACATCTGCGGGAAAGCCGTTTCTTTCAGCTTCGATTTCGGACAAAACAGGTTCGATGGAAATAAAGGTATGGGATTACAGCGGTCCTGTAGGAAATGCCGATGCAGGAAAGGTAATAAAGCTTCGCGGAGAGGTTTCTGAATTCAAGGGAAGTCCTCAGATAACCGTATCTCGCATACGTCTTGCCAATGACGACGACCGTTTTTCGGCTTCATCACTCGTACCTACAGCACCTATCGACACCGAAGAAAGTTTTTCAGAAGTACTTGAAGCAGTCAAATCAATAGAAGATGATGATTACAGAAAAATATGTGAAACAATGCTCGGACGGCACAGAGAAAATTTTCGCAATATTCCGGCAGCAAAAAGTGTACATCACGCATTTCTGTCAGGTCTTCTCATGCACACACTTAATATGCTTCGCTCTGCCGATTTTCTTGCCGATCTTTATTCAGAAGTGATCGATAGAAGTCTGCTTCTCGCAGGAACGCTGCTACATGATATGGCAAAAGAACGCGAATTTGTCTTTTCAGAGCTTGGAATAGCAACAGATTACTCTGTAAAAGGACAGCTTTTAGGACACCTTGTAATGGGAGCGGAGGAAGTATCACGTACCGCTTCTGAGCTTGGAACAC
>CALGZV010000118.1 GCA_937934385.1 uncultured Clostridia bacterium
CTATACTGCGCGAGGAGTTTGCAAAGAACGGACTTGAGGGCAAGGTATGGCAATATTTCACCGCGGTACCGGATTTCAGATCGGTCGGAATCAGGAACGGGAAACGTACATATGCGTATCCTGTCATTATCCGTGCGGTAAATACCGTCGATGCAATGACTGCGACTGTTGAGGATGTTCCGTTTGCATTGCTTCAGCATATAACCGCCCGCATAACATCTGAGGTTGAAAACGTCAACCGCGTACTTTACGATCTTACACCGAAGCCGTCAGGCACCATAGAGTGGGAATGATGTATAACAACTCTAACTTATAGAAAGAATCAAAGGAGAATCAGATCAGTGTACTTAATAGATGGGAAAAATGCTTCTAAAATAGAGGACTTGACTTTTGCTGATATCAAAATGATAGAGGATAACATTGAGGAAATTCTCCGTCAAAACATAGATATGGTCTGTGATGAGGAGGAGTCGATGCTCTTAGTCGGGCAGCAGGTAACAAACCGGGTGCAGGCCAGAAGCGATTTAATTGCCGTAGATCAGGACGGAAACCTTGTTCTTATTGAGCTTAAACGGGATAAAAAAGATATAGAGCATCGGAAAGAGGCATTGGAATTTCAGGCTATCCGTTATGCGGCCAGTTGCGCAACGATTCAAACGACAAATGAATTGATTCAGAATGTATTCGTTCCGTATGTCGAGAAGCATCGGGAAGAATTCGGTTATGATGAACTATCCTCCAATGAAGTGGCAAGACGGTTATTAGAGGCTTTTCTTGAAACGAACCATGTTGTTAAGTTTAACGAGCGTCAGAAAATCATCCTTGTCGCATCAGAATTTGATGAGCAGACAATGTCTGCTGTTGCATGGTTAAACAGTAACCAGGTCGATATCAGGTGCTGCCGCTTAATTCCTTCAAAAATAGATGATCGTTTATTGTTAACCCCGCAAAAAGTTCTCCCGGTTACAGATTATGAAGATTTTTATATTGGAATCAAAGAAAAGTCTTCTTTTGGAAAATCGTCGGATCGTAGCATTTCAAGACGTGCTCTGCCAACGATTAAATCTCTTCTTGAGTGGGATGTAGTAAAAGCCGGCGACACTATTGCAGCAAAAGGGAGAACGGAAGAGGCGGTGCTAAGGAGTGACGGTAAGGTAGATACGCCAAACGGAGAGCTTTCCTTGCAGCAGTGGCTGAAGGCGGTTTTTGGCTGGTCATCGGTGGCGACATACGACTTTGCCGTACAAAAATCTTCCGGAAAAACACTGTCCGAGCTTCGTCAGAGCTATATGGAGAAGATAGCTCTTGAAAAAGAGGAATAGAAAAATCCGGAATTCCGGCTTTCGTTATCACCGCTTATAGCAATTCCGCCGGAAGATTACTCTGTGTAAAAAATGAAAGATGAGGATATAAAATGGTGCATTTAGTATACTGTGACAATGCAGGCAAGAAAGGTGAAAAAGTATTAGATAAAATTTTAGCAGGAACAAAGACAATGGTCGTGCGTGGAGCGGCAGGAAGAAAAATCCCTCATAGCAGAGTCTTTCCGGGAGAACAGCTTTACTTTATGGAAAAAGGAAGCGCGGAGATAACGGCAACCGCCACTGTAAAAGAAGTTCAAAATTATGTGAAATTGTCTGATGAAGAAATCACAAAAACTCTTGCAGACAATCAGAGCAAGCTGAACCTGTCTGATAAGCAAAAAACACGGTGGCATAAGAAGTGTCTGTGCTTGGTAGAATTTGAAGATGCCCACGAAATAACCCCGCTTGCTTTTGAACATCAGGGAAATATGGATGATTGGCTGATTCTTGATAAGATAGAGGACGTAGTAGTAGGCACCAGTATTCCTTACAATTATGAAAAATCCAGATTCTAACAAATTTATCGGAACAAACAGGGCAGTAAGTGGATGACGCTCCCGCTTATAACAGTTTGAAAATATATTGTCGCATGAACCGGATAACATGGCTGTACCGGATAATCAAAAGAATGGGATGTCATATTTCCGCAGCAAAATCTGTGAGAATATGATGTCCGGCAAAGAACAGAAATAATTTATCAGAAAAGAGAACTTAAAAATGGGAAAAATTAAAGTAGGAATCACGGGATACGGTAACCTCGGAAAAGGTGTTGAATATGCGCTGGAAAATGCCGGAGATATGGAACTTGCAGGCATATTTTCGCGCCGCAGTCCCGATCAGATCAAACCGAGAACAGGCGTACCCGTTTATTCAATGCAGCAGGCAGAGCAGCTGAGAGATAAGATCGACGTTATGATAGTTTGCGGAGGAAGCGCCAACGATCTGCCTGTCCAGACGGCACAGCTTGCAGCGTATTTCAATCTTGTCGACAGCTTTGATACACATGCTAAGATCCCCGAGCATTTTGCAAGAAATGATGAAATAAGCAAAAAGAGCGGTAAGATCAGTATTATTTCCGCAGGCTGGGATCCCGGTATGTTCTCGCTGAACCGTCTGTACTCTCAGGCTATCCTGCCTGACGGCTCGGATTATACATTCTGGGGACCGGGAGTAAGCCAGGGACATTCCGATGCTGTAAGAAGGATTGACGGAGTACTTAATGCAAAGCAGTATACTATACCTTCGGAAAAGGCATTGCAGCGCGTGAGAAGCGGAGAGCAGCCTGAGCTTACCGTTCGTGAAAAACATACGAGGGTGTGCTATGTTGTAGCAAAAGATGGCGCTGATCTTGGCAGGATCGAAAACGAGATCAAAACAATGCCGAATTATTTTGCCGATTATGATACAACGGTTAACTTTATCAGTATGGAGGAATTTGAAGCAAATCATATGGGAATTGCTCACGGAGGCTTTGTTCTCCGTACAGGTGCAACGGGAGAGAATAAAAAGAATAGGCACGTAATAGAATACAGTCTTAAACTGGATTCGAATCCCGAATTTACCGCAGGTGTTCTGGTTGCATGCGCGAGAGCAGCATATCGGATGAATAAAGAGGGCATGTGCGGCTGTAAAACGGTATTTGATATTGCTCCCGCATATCTTCACGAAAAAAGCGCAGAAGAACTCAGAAAAAATCTTCTGTAATATACTGTTTAATATCTGGTACTGCCCGTATATCAATGTCGGAGTTTCAGATATTCATAACTGATTTAAATCGGAGCAACGCTCTGCCTTGCTCGCAGAGAGCGGAGCCTGCGACAGATTGCAACCGGCACAGGGAGCGTTAGCTCCTCGGAACCCGCCGCTTATAGCGGCGGGGGACATCTGTGTTTAGGTTATAAAAACGGTATCCTTTTGCCGCAGAGGCTCGGGGATACCGCTTTTTATTTTTATTGTGAAACAACAAGGTTCCGGGGCACACGCCCGCAATTTATGATTG
>CALGZV010000119.1 GCA_937934385.1 uncultured Clostridia bacterium
CCCCTTTACCATGCCGATGGAAGAAGATCTTCCTCTGCTTGAAGAAGGCAAAGATCTTGAAAAGGTCCGTTCTATCGCTTATGATATCGTAATCAACGGCATGGAGGCAGGCGGAGGTTCTGTCCGTATCCACCGTCCGGATGTGCAGAAGAAAATCTTCGAAACACTCGGTATGAGCGAACAGGAATCTCAGGAAAAATTCGGATTTCTGCTCGAAGCCTATAAATACGGCGCACCGCCGCACGCAGGTATGGCATTCGGTCTCGACCGTCTTGTTGCGCTTATGCTCGGCGTTGACGATATCCGCGACGTTATAGCTTTCCCCAAAGTACAAAATGCCTCGGAGCTTATGACAAAATGCCCTGCTCCCGGAGATCCCAAAGCACTCGAAGAACTCGGTATAGCCATAGTGTCAAGTGACAAAAACGAAAATTCAACATCTGGAGAAGTAAAGGAGACTCTGTAATGGCAAGCAATTTCTCAAGAACTTTTGACGAAAAGCGTACTATAGAGCGTCTTAACAAGCTTTACGGACTCGGTCCGCAAGTAATATCATGCAATAAAATAATAAACGGCCATATAAATGATACCTACGGTGTATGTGTTGAGGGAAATGACGGGAAACCGCATTCATACATATTCCAGCGCGTAAACGACTCGGTTTTTTCCGATCCGACTAAAATAATGGATAATCTCAAGGTTGTCGGAGATTGGCTCAGCAAACACCGGTTCAGAAGCTCATGTCAGATTCTGACCTTTCTCAAAACATCACTCGGAACTAATTATATAACACAGCCGAGCGGAGGTTTCTGGCGCGTAAGCCAGTTTGTCGAAAATTCTGTAGTATTTGATCAGATAACAGATATTAAAATTATGAAAAGCACGGGACGTGCGTTCGGAGAATTTCAGCTCCAGCTCTCCGGGATTCCGCTCGACAATATAGAAGAAACCATACCTGATTTTCACAATACTCCCAAACGCTTGAAAGACTTCTTTGCAACCGTAAAAAAGGATCCGGTCGCGCGCGCAGAGGAATGTA
>CALGZV010000120.1 GCA_937934385.1 uncultured Clostridia bacterium
TCCGGGCAGCCTCTGAAAAGCGGACATGTTTTGTCGAAAGAAACTTCGGATTGTTTACCGTGCATAAGTTTTTTTGCGTATGTGACGGCTGCACCGAAGGCCGTGCAGATCGCCTGGTGGCCGAGGCATACTCCGAGTGTCGGAATTTCTTTACCGAGTGTTCCTGCTGCTTCGACAATGATTCCGGCATCTTCAGGTCTTCCGGGACCGGGGGACAGAATTATTTTGTCGGGAGACAGCGCCCGTATTTCTCCGACAGTCATCTGATCGTTGCGTATTACTTTTATATCAGGGTCGATCTGTCCGACCAACTGATAAAGATTATATGAAAAGCTGTCGTAATTGTCTATCAGTAAGATCATATGTCTGCCTCCTGTGCAAGTTCAAGTGCTTTGACGACCGCTTTCGCTTTATTAATGCTTTCCTCAAATTCCTTTTCAGGAACCGAATCGGCAACGATTCCGGCTCCGCTTCTGACAAATACCTTGCCATTCTTCTTATATGCGATGCGGATTGCTATGCAGGTATCCATGTTTCCTGTAAAGTCTATATATCCGATCGCTCCGCCGTATATGCCGCGTTTATTGTTTTCAAGCTCCGCTATGAGCTGGCATGCGCGTATCTTGGGCGCTCCGGAGAGCGTTCCTGCGGGAAGTACGGCTTCAATAGCGTCGAGTGCATCGAACTCATCTCTTATCTCGCCTCTTACAGACGATCCTATATGCATGACATGTGAATATCTTTCGATCGAATGTAGCTTTTCGACGTTAACGGTTCCGAAACGGCTTATTTTTCCGAGGTCATTTCGTCCGAGGTCAACAAGCATATTGTGTTCTGCGATCTCTTTTTCGTCGGAGAGAAGATCGGCTTCAAGTGCTGTATCCTCTTCAGGCGTTTTTCCTCTCGGCCTTGTCCCTGCGAGAGGGAATGTGTGAAGGATTCCGTTTTCAAGTTTTACGAGTGTTTCGGGAGATGCTCCGGCGACCTCAACATCTGTCCCAGAAAAATAGAACATATACGGTGACGGGTTCATTGTGCGCAGAATGCGATATGTGTTGAGAAGGCTTCCTTCAAACGGCGCCTCAAGCCTGTTTGAGAGAACTATCTGAAAGATGTCGCCTTCCCTGATGTTATTCTTCGCTTTTTCTACCATTTTGCAGTATTCTTCACGGTTGAAAAGCGGAGTAACCTCTCCTGTAAGCTTACCTCCCGGTTCATTCTTTTTTTCTCCGGTCACGAGCAGCTCA
>CALGZV010000121.1 GCA_937934385.1 uncultured Clostridia bacterium
TTATTTTTGTCTCGTATGTGCGGTATATATACCGTGTTCTTGTTTCGACCGATACGGTGTCCGACGCGATTATTTCCGCAGTTCCCCAGTTGCTCCACGGAGTAATACTGCGTGTTCTGTATACCGTTTTTGTCTCAACGCGTTCAGTGTCAGATTCAATTATCGGGACGCTTTGCCACTGACCGAATTCACTCCACTCGCCGTAAACTGTTTTACTGTCGTCTACGGTAAGTCCGTCTGTCGGATATGTATTTTGAATGACTTCATTTTTTGTACGGTATGACCATAATGTTCGTTCCTGTGTCTGAACTGAATTTTCGTCGGGTGCGGTTTCCGACCAGTCGCTCCACTGGCTTGTTCCGTTGCTTACAGTTATTGTGACTATCGTTTTTTCGTCAACGATCGTTCCGGCTGAGATACTTTGGGATACAACCGTTCCTTTCGGAGTTTCGCTTACTGCGTATACCGTGTTATAAGAAAGCCCTGCCGCAGTAATTTCCGCTACTGCATCGGATTCGCTCATTGTGACAGTTCCGGGCGTGACCGATTTTCCGCTTGGAACAGGAATATTTACTGTATAAGAAGCTGTGAAATCTCCGTCGCTTGAGTGTGCGGTTATTACGGCGGAACCGGGTGCAATTGCCGTTATCTGACCGTATGAATTTACTGTTACGACGGACGGATTGCTTGATGAGAATGTTACATATTTGTTTGTAACATTACTGGGAGTGAGCCAGGGTGAGTGTGATTCGCTTGCGCCTACTGTGAGAGTGGTTTCACTTATACGGAATCCGATTCCGGCAACTTTTACGACGTTATCGCGTATCTCGATTTTGCATGATGATGAATGATTTCCGTCGGCTGAGAACACAGTAACCGTTGCATTTCCGTCTGCTATTGCGCTTACAAGTCCTGTTTGGTCAACGGTGACTACAGCCGGATTATCGCTTACCCAGAAAACTTCCTTTTCAGTGGCGTTTTCTGGATATATTGAAAGCTTCATAGTTTCCGATTCTCCCGCTTTGAGGGCAAAGGAACCTTCACCTATTGACATACTTTCTATCGGAGTAAATCCGTCGGGCATTGTTCCGCTGCTGACTGTAATGTAAATAGGAGTGTCCGGTGTAATATCGGATCCCTCAGGAATGCTTTGGTATGTTACTGAACCTTCCGGCTGTGAAGCAGAATAAGCATGAAGAAGAGTTACGTTTCCGAAACCGAGAGTTGCAAGTCTGCCGGAGGCGTCATTTTCGGAAAGACCTACCATGCTCGGCATTTTGTTAGGCGCTTTTCCGAGGCTGAGTGTAAGCTCGACGATATCGTCGGCACCGAATGTTATTCCTATGTCGGGAAACTGATCTATTACCGTGCCTTCCTCTGCTGTATAGCTGTAGTTTCCGCAGACTATCGGACTATTTGAGTACCCTGCTTTTCGAAGCAGACTCAGCGCATCCTCTTCACTTTTCCCGGAAAGATCCGGCATTTTTATTCCGTAAGTATCGGGGTCTGCTGTTCCGTCATTTGTGGCGGCAGAGGTATCAGGTGCTGTATCGGAAGGCGGAGCGGATACAGTGGTTCCTCCGCATTTTTGCATGCATACTATAAGTGTTACAAGCACGATAATCAGTGCTGCGGTGCATAGGCAGATTTTCAATATAGGAATATTTCCGAAACGGTCGGTTTCTTTTTCCGGATTTCCGGAAGACTCTGAATTGTCTGGGATTTCGGTGCTTTCCGACAGCTTATCGTTATGTTGTGACGTAATATCGTTATCGGCATTCTGGACCTTCTGTTCCTCGGTCCGAATTTTTGTCTTATCGGAATCTGTTTCTTTAATTATCCTGCGTTTTTGGGATTTTATTTCTGTCAATTCATTATTGTCATGACCGGATTTATCGTTAAGTATTTCAGAGTCCGGCGAATGTATATAGTTCCCGTTTTCATCAAAGTAGCCGTCTGAATAATTTTTTTCATCGGAGCAAAACAACGTAGGTTTGTCTGACGGGTTTATGTTTGGGTTTTCGTCTGTGTTGTCTGTAACAAACATGCCGGACTGGGCTGTTTGATCTTCCTGTATATTTTCGGAGAGGGTATCTCCGTAATCGTAAACTATATTTCCGAATGCTTCATTTTTAATGTTCTCCTTAATTGGCGCGGCAGTTTCACTTTCTGCAAAAACAAAGCGATTATCCTGAATGTTTTCATGTGTTTCCGAAATTGTATATGACGGCTTTTGTATATCAAGCTTAATGCCTGCTGCCGCCGCATATTCGCAAATCGCATCACGCATATTCTGCGGAGAAGAATATCTGTCATACGGTGAATATGCACATGCTTTTAAAATAACTGAAGAGAGTCTGCCGTCTGCTTTGGACGGTGCCGGAATAGGTTGTCCGTCAATGCGGCTGACAATTGCGGTATCCGCTTCTTTTTTTGTGACGAGTCCCTTTTCAGATACAACAAACGGCAGGCGGTTGCTGTTGAATTTAAAATACATGGTAAGCCCGATCGAATATATATCTGATCTGATATCGGATTCTTCACCGTGTGCCAGTTCGGGTGCTATAAAGCGGAGCAGACGGTTGTCATCCGGATTGAGCAGACGGCTTGCAAGCTGAGGTTCGAACATCGGATTTCCGAGAAGACACTTCCCGTTTTTGGCCACAAAAACATTTTCGAGCTGAACATTGTTATGCCGCATACCGAGACTGTTATATTCTGATATTGCATCGCACATATCGCAGGCGAGTGAAAGAAGTGTCGCGCGGTTTATCTTACACCCTGAATAATATTCGCTGAAGGTCGGATAGTATTCTGACAGAATATAAATTTTTGAACCGGTTTCGGTTCTTACGGATTTTACGTCAAGTATTTCCGGAATATGTCCGAGACCGGAATTTATCAGTTTTTCGGCGTCCGCGATGCATTTGTCCGTATATTCTTCAAATCGCTGAGATATTTGACTGTCGGTAAAACCGTTTTGGCGGAGAAGCTCTGCTTCACCGTCATAGGCGGGGATATTTAGTATTCTCACAAGTCCGTCCGGCTCGCCGCTTTCGTTACTGCATGCCGTCCATATCTCCTGATAATTGCTTTGCGATACAGGCAATATCAGATCCCAGCCTTCAATCGGGCAGAAGGGTGCGTGGCTCATATTAGTTATATTTTCCATTTGCGTTACCCTCGTACAAAATTCAATTATCTATAGTTAATTATAACAAATATTTTGTCGAATTGCAAGTAGTATTTACGTAAATTTTAAGAGTTTGACATAAGTATATTGTAAAAAATTAAGAAATACATTATAATATAAAATATATAAGTTAAGAAAGCATGTGGAATTGGTTTATGGTAATTATCGGACTTACCGGCGGAAGCGGTGCAGGTAAGGGATATGTATGCAGAATATTTGCGGAATACGGCATACCGTCTGTCGATGCGGACGAGGTATACCGCATCGTGTCGGCGCGCGGAATGCCATGTCTTGAGGAACTCAGAGAGTGCTTCGGAGATGGGATACTCACCGTTGACGGCGAACTTGACCGGCGTGTTCTCGCTGATATTGTGTTTAGGCGCGGCGCAGAAGATAAGCTTGCATCTCTGAATAAAATTGCACATAAATATGTTATAGAATATTGCGAGCGGTGGATTTCAGAGCGTGAAAGAATCGGTGATTATGCAGTGATTATCGATGCACCCCAGCTTTTTGAAAGCGGGCTTAATAAACGATGCGACCTTGTCGTATCTGTTATAGCAAGCCGGGAGTGCAGAGTAGGACGAATTACGGAACGTGACGGAATATCGAGAGAGCGTGCCGAAAAACGAATAGATTCTCAGTATGACGACGCGTTCTTTGCCGCCAATTCGGATTATGTGGTGGAAAGCGGAAACGGAAGCGACGTTCGTTCGGCAGTAGCCGCTATAGTAGAGAGAGTAAAGCTCATGGAAAGAGGTAAAGTGTGACTGAAAAAATTCCGAGAGGCATACCGCGCAGAAAAATACTTGCCGTAATAGGCATTGTCCTTGCTGCCGCGGCTGTGATAAATATTGCGCTTAAGCTTTCCGGCTTTTACAGACGTGTGACACATCCTGTTCTTTATCAGGAGTATATAGAGCTTTATTCGGACAAATACAGTGTTCCTCCGGAGATAATCTGTGCTGTGATCAACACCGAAAGTTCGTTTGACAGCGAGGCTGAATCTCATGCCGGAGCGATGGGACTCATGCAGATAACAAAAGAGACTTTTTGGTGGCTGCTTTCGAAAACCGGTGAATCGCTTCCGGATGAAAAGCTTTTTGATCCTCAGGTGAATATACGTTACGGCACGTATTTTCTGTCGATTCTGTATGATGAATTCGGTAGTTGGGATACTGCATTTGCGGCGTACAATGCAGGAAGATCGAGAGTTATAGGATGGCTTGAAGATCCCGATGTATCGGAAAACGGTATGCTTGTCAATATTCCGATAAAGGAAACACGGGAATATGTGAAACGGGTAAACAGCGGTACTGAAATATACCGTGAAATATATAAAGATGCCAATTGAGGAGGATAGCTATGAAGAATAAATTCTGGAATAAATTTACCGAAAAGATGTCCGGAGCAGCAGATACAGCGGGAGGATATGCTCAGCGTATAGGAGAGACCGCAAGACTCAGATACGAGCTCTCACGTGCGTCGAAAAGGGCAGATGCAGCATATGAAAAACTTGGCCGAGGATATTATGAACATATGAAATCGTCAAAAGATAACGGCGGAGATATTTTTGATTACGGAGCTTATGAGAAAGGCATATGTGCGGAAATCGAAGCGGCCTCCGCTGAGATAGCGCTTCTTGACAGCCGTTTGAGAGAGGCAGAGCAGCTTAATGTATGTCCGAATTGCGGAAGCACTGTGGGTATAAAATCAGAAAAATGCCGTCGCTGCGGATGCACCGTAAAACGTTGAAATTATTTAGAACAGGAAATCCGGCTCAGGCCGGTAATGATGAAGAATGATATCGGTAGGATGTGAAAATTTATCGCTGTCCTTTGGAGGCGAAACTATTCTTAAAAATATAAGTTTTTCGCTTAACGACGGGGACAAGCTCGGAATTGTCGGTGTAAACGGCGCCGGAAAGTCAAGCCTTTTGCGCATGATAACAGGTGAGTATTCGCCTGACAACGGTAAGGTTTATATCGCAAAAGAACATACGCTTGCGGTACTTGATCAGCACCCATCCCTTGAACCGGGGAGAAGCATATATGACGAACTTCTTTCTGTTTTCGGAAAGCTTGTCCGTGACGAGCAGCTTCTTGAGGAGTTTCGCATCGAAACGGAGGCGGGCAGCGAGGAGGCGGCGGGAAGATATGCGTCGCTTTACGATCACTTTGTGTCGGACGGAGGACTGACCTTCAGAAGCCGCTGCCGCGGAATGCTTCTGCGGTTCGGATTTGATGAAGGAATGTTCGACCGGAAAACGGAAACTTTGAGCGGCGGGCAGAAAACCAGACTTGCGCTTGTAAAGCTTCTTCTTTCCGAACCTGATATAATGCTTCTTGACGAGCCTACGAATCATCTCGATACAGAGACGATGTTCTGGCTTGAGGATTATCTTACCGGGTACAAAAAAACGGTGATAACCGTATCGCATGACCGCTATTTTCTTGACCGTGTATGTACTAAGATAATGGAGATCGAGTACGGACGGTGCAAAGTGTATACCGGAGGATATACTTCATTTATCGAACGGAAAAACAGGGATCGTGAAATACAGGAGCGCCATTACAGAAATCAGCAGAGGGAGATCGCGCGGATCGAAGCTTATATAGAGCAGCAGCGCAGATGGAACCGCGAAAGAAATATTATCGCGGCCGAGAGCCGTGAAAAACAGCTTGCGAAGCTTGAACGTATTGAAAAGCCGCGTGAACTTCCGAAGTCAGCCCGTATACATTTCAGCGAGAGCGGGGAAAGCGGAGGAGAAGTAATACGTGCGCGCGAGCTTTCAAAGCGGTACGGAGACGGGGCGCCGCTGTTTGAGCATCTCGGATTCCTTATAGAAAAGCGCGAGAGGGTATTTATCTGCGGAGCGAACGGCTGCGGAAAGTCGACTCTGCTCAAAATTATTGCCGATAAGCTCGAAGCTGACACAGGAAATATAGAGTTCGGATATAATGTTACTGTGGGGTATTACGACCAGGAAAATCAGCAGCTTGACGATTCACTGACGGTACTCGACGAGATATGGAATGCTTATCCGAAGCTAACTCAGACAGAGGTAAGAAACGCTCTTGCCCAGTTTTTGTTTACCGGAGAGGACGTTATGAAATCGGTTGGTGTCCTCAGCGGAGGCGAACGTGCGCGTCTTACTCTTGTTAAGCTTATGCTGTCGCGCATGAATCTTCTGATTCTTGACGAGCCGACGAACCATCTTGATATAATGTCGCGCGAAGCTCTTGAAGATGCACTTATGAATTTTGACGGAACGATACTTGCGGTATCGCATGACCGCTATTTTA
>CALGZV010000122.1 GCA_937934385.1 uncultured Clostridia bacterium
ATCTCCAGGTCATATGTAAGCCGGATTGAAAAAAAAGCTCTTCAAAAGCTTCGTTCAGCAATGTAATATATATACAATTTATTTCTGTTATTCTCTGTACATTTTTAATTCGCTTGACATTTAATTCAATAAAGCTTATAATTAATTGATATACATATTTTTGCATTAAAAATTTTAAATATAGACATTAAAAAAATAATGGTAAAAATTAATCCGAAGCAATGTCTCATAAAAAGGAATTTACAGCATTATGAATAACGATAAAATAACATCGCGGCTTAGCATAAACGAAAAAATAGCGGGAAGCGGATTTTTTGAAGGAATAATTTCCATTCGGGCAATATTATCATGTAATCCTCACAAAAGAAAAATTAAAAAAATTTTTTATGCCGCCGAGCGCATCCAATCAAATAAAAAAGAATTCGGTTGGCTAAAAGCAATGTCAGAAATACACACATTTGAGATAGAAATTTTGCCGCGGTCTGAAATTGACTCAATGGCGTTCGGAACAACGCACGGAGGAATTCTGGCAAGCTGCACTGACCGTGAATATCCTGAGCTTACGTCTGAATTTATAGAAAAAACACGAAAAAATGGATTTTATACTATGATTGAGGGAATAGAAGATCCGTTTAATTTCGGATATGCAGTCCGTTCGGTCTACGCAGCCGGAGCAGATGCAATAATCCTTTCGAAACGAAATTGGATGAGCGCAGCAGGCGTTGTATGCAAGTCATCTGCAGGAGCATCAGAGCTTTGTGAGATAGCAGTATCCGACAGTGCCGATTCAGCAGAAATTTTCCGCTCCTCCGGTTTTAAAATCATATGCTCAGATATAAAAAATTCAGTATCTGTATATGAATCCGATCTGATATATCCGCTGCTTCTTATTATCGGCGGTGAAAAAAGGGGGATTTCCCGTACTCTCCTCAATAAAGCAGATGAAATTGTACGTCTCGACTACGGGCGTGAATTTCCTGAAGCGCTTTCCACTGCCTCTGCTGCTGCGATACTCTCATATGAAGTATTAAGACAAAACAGATTAAAATAATTAATTTTTTTGACAATCTCCGTATTTTTGCATATCATAGTATATGGAAGGCGATAATAAGTCGATACAATGCAAATA
>CALGZV010000123.1 GCA_937934385.1 uncultured Clostridia bacterium
CACGGTCCAGCCGCCATAGCTATGAGCGCTTTTTGCAGATAATTCCCCGCACTCACATCTCATCTGATGTCCGTTTTCATCGAAAATCATGTGTGTAAAGTTATGGGTGTGGGAGCTTTCCGCTTTTTTTGCAGCCCAGAGTTCTGCCAGCTTTGCACGGGTTGCGGGACCGACTTTTCCGTCAACTTCAAGCCCGTTACTGCTCTGAAAGCTTTTTACAGCCGTCTCGGATCCCGATCCGAATACTCCGTCTATATCAAGACTGTATCCGAGATTCACCAAAACTGCCTGTACCCAAGCCACATCAGAGCCTCGCATCATAGGAGATGTTTTATACAAAGTGCGGACAGGTACCGAATAATCGTCGGGATTCGTGCTTGAATAATCGGTACTGCCGCCGGAAGTTCCTCCCGCCGTCAGATCTATGTATCCCATTATCGGCAGCGAACCGTATACCGCACGGTTCTTTATGTTGACGCACGAGCTTGAGACACCGCTTGTATTTCCTTCTATCGTTTTTACCGTATTCGCAGAGACAAATCCGTCCTGATATATTATTCCTACATGCGTCGAATCGTCAGAAGTATTGCCTTTGCTTGAGAAAAATACTATATCTCCTTTTTTCGGAACATAGCTCGAATTATATGCATGCCATACACCGCCCCAATTCTGAAGCAATACAATAAGCTGATCGCAGCTTCCGTTTCTCGGAAAGTTCGGTATGCCGGCAAGTATTCCGCAGCCGCATACAAAATTTGCGCACCACGCTTCGGTAAAGCCGAGCTGTTCCTTTGTTTTCTGATACTGCGCATTTGCAACAGCAACAATATCGTCTCGGGGGTTTCCGGTAAGTGTGTAATTATTTGAAAAATTTCCGTCGCGATTCTGCGTTGCATTTATCGGAACAGTTGCATGCAACGTTCCGATCAGAATCGCAAATGTAACCATAAATGAAAATATTCTTTTAACATTCCTTTTCATATCGGTATCCTCCGTACCTTTGCAGCGTCATTTTACTATTTGTTGATATTTCTCATTAGAATAATCCTTACAATCAAATTATATCATGGTACAATCAGCGTGTCAACATTAAATATAATACAATTATCGACCGTTTTCGGGACAATAGTCAGTAAAATGAGATTTTATTTATTTTATAACTACATTTTTTTAAGAAAAAAATAAAACATCAGATAAATATGTCATATCGTGTCGCAAAAAAATTGTCATCATGAAATTCATCATAAAATTTTTGAATACATATCAGTTCGCTTTGTGACATTTACACTTACAATAACAACATAATAAATTAAAAAAAGCATCGGTTACATAAATATTCGAAAATAATTTCACATTTTTACCTACCGTCTCTTCTTCCTTAACTCCTTGACAAAACATCAAAAAAATGATATCATTATTCAGTGAAAAAAACAAAAAAACGTGCATTTTCAACATTCTTCAGCTCACTGTATTTTCCGGAGGGTACCCGATATGTATAGCAAAAAGCACGCCGTAATTCTTACGCTCGGCTGTAAGGTAAATCAATATGAAAGCGAAGCATTTGCGGCAGCATTGCGCAAAAAGAACTTCGAGGTTAGCTTTTTCGATACCGACAACGGGAATGAATCAGAAAATCCGCATGACGTATGTATTATTAATACCTGTTCCGTAACGGGAGAAGCAGACAGAAAATCAAGGCAGATGGTAAGACGTCTTATCGCCGCAAACCCCGGAGCTGCCGTATATGTAACAGGATGTGCGGCGCAAGCATCTCCGAAAAAATTCGCAGAGATCCCCGGTGTCACCGCTGTCGTAGGAAATGCCCGCAAAAACGAAATACTGAAGCTCATAAATGAGAGTTTTTTTCCTGAAAACGACACAAAAAGTTACAGATTCGTTTCCGATGAAAAGTCTGTTCCGATATGCGGCTGCAAACTGGACGGTACACCATTTGAGCCAATGTCTATATCGGGTTTCAGACGAGCACGCGCATATATAAAAATCGAAGACGGCTGTGAATCAAAATGTGCATACTGTATAATCCCATCAGTCCGCGGAAAAATCCGATCAAAACCGCGGTCAGATGTCCTTTCAGAAACAATAAAGCTCACCGAAGGCGGATGCCCTGAGCTTGTTTTGACAGGCATTGAAACATCAGCATATCAATACGGCCTTGCAGAGC
>CALGZV010000124.1 GCA_937934385.1 uncultured Clostridia bacterium
TCACAAACAGAAGCGGACAAAACAGAGCTGCTCAAAAAAGAAAAAGTCCGTACTAACAGATGCAGACTTCTTATGTGTGCAGTAGTATTTATTGTACTTTTCGGAATCTTTGAAGCTCTGATAAAAATTGAATTCAAACCTGTATATCCCATCTATCTTTCAGTTCTTACCATACTTCTCGCTGCATTCCTGCTTCTCAATAAAGGCTTTTCAAATCAGCCTCCGGCAGAAGAAATGCTTCCGGAGACATGGAACGCAGACGAAAAAAAGCTCTTTCTTGAAAAGCTTGCACGGGACAAAGCCCGTGCGCGGGTGCTGCTGATATTTATTATACCTCTTTTATTTATTTTTCTCATTGATTTTATTATTTTGTTTTTTCCGGAGTTATTTTAAATATGTCCAAGCTATCAGTCACTACGTTGTACTCTGGTTCAAAAGGAAACAGTATATTGGTGCGCACCGCTGATACAAATATTCTTTTCGACGCCGGACTTTCCTGCGGAATGCTTTGCAAGTCGCTTGCTTCAGTCGGGATTTCACCTGACAATCTGAATTCTGTTTTCATAACTCACGAACACAGCGACCATGTGTCGGCACTCGATGTTTTCTCAAAACACTACAGCGTTCCGATTCATGTAACCGAGCAGTCATATCACGGAATAAAGTGCAACCAGCAAGTAACTAAAATTCATGATCCTTTATACAGTGTTTCATTCAATGACTGTGAAATATCTTCCTTCGTAACTCCCCACGACAGCCGGATGAGCGTAGGATTTATTGTACGAACTGATTTCGGAAATATCGGAATTGTGACCGATCTCGGTTATATGCCGGATGAGATTATAGAAACGCTGTCCTATTGCGATACAATAATTCTCGAGTCAAACCATGATGAGAAAATGCTTATAAACGGCCCCTATCCACCCTCATTGAAAAAAAGAATACTTTCAGACTTCGGACATCTGTCAAACAAAAATTGTGCAGAAGCCGCCGGCTATCTTGCCTCATGCGGAACAAAAAATATTATGCTTGCACATCTGAGTGAACATAACAATACGCCGGAACTCGCTTATACCGAAACACGCAGAAAGCTTGACAGCCTCGGCTATTCTTTTGTTAATCTGAAAGTGGCTTCCGGATGCTCCGCAACCGTACTTATATAAACAAAAAGGAATAAGTTCTATGCTTACGATAACAATAATATGTGTAGACAAGCTTCGCGAAAGTTACCTCCGCGAAGCTGCAAAAGAATATGAAAAGAGACTGTCTGCATATTGCAGGTTAAAAACTGTTGAAGTATCAGATGATAACGGAATACTGTCCGCCTTGCCTACTCGCGCGTTTAAAATTGCTCTTTGTGTTGAAGGAAAGCAAATGTCATCCGAAGAACTATCATCTCTTATCGGAAGCACAACGGTAAACGGATATTCTGAAATAGCTGTTATTATCGGAGGAACCGACGGTATGGGGGAAAATGTTAAATCTGCATGCGACCTGCGTCTTTCGTTTTCAAAAATGACTTTTCCCCATCCTCTTATGAGAGTTATCCTGCTTGAGCAGCTCTACCGCGCACTTAATATTGGAGCCGGCGGAAAATATCACCACTGAAAATACCGCGCTGTAACGTAATATACATTATATATGTATTTAAATCAGATAATACGGCACATAAAATACAAACACACCTCATTAACAAGCTTGAGCATTAATTTGTATGCTGAACTCTGACCTGCGTTATTTTTCAGATAAATTTTATTATAAGATCGAAAAGATTATTACTTTTGCCTGTGGAATCGGCAGAATGGAGATTGTATGAAGGAGATAAAAAAGTCTGATACAAAAAAAAGAAAGCTGCGTATCCGTAACAATGGAATTGTACTTACAGCTTTTTCTGCCGGAATACTCTGCCTTGCTGCGATTGCCGCAATTATGTATCAGAACATCACATCATCTCATACGGAAAAACATCAAGATTCTGATTCTGCAATATCCGTAGATACCGATGCACAGACAGATTTGCTATCTGATAATAATACTACAATATTTCCTGATACAGACGAAACAGAAAACAAGACCCTGGATTTTGATACAGAAATGAGCGGTTTTCCTACTGTATCAGAACTCTTTTCGGAAGGATATGTTCTTTCGTCAGGAACGTACGATTCTTCAAAATTTAAACTCGGTGTAGTCGAAACAACGATAGATTTTCCTATGGAGTACAGCCGCAGCTCAATCATGTCAACCTCCGGAATCGGATTTGTTACCGTTCCGGTCATGAAAACATATATGGGTTATATAATTTATAACGATGGAAGCTGCGTCTATGCTCTTGACTCATCGGGTAATATAGCCGCAGAAGGAATAGATTCTCTTGTTCCTGTATACCAGCGCGATAAAAGCGGAAACCCTCTCTTTAAGGCGGGAAACAAATACTACTATATTATCGACGGAACCGGAACACTCGGTCAGGTAGATTACAACCCGGATTTTCAAACTAATTCGATCAGCTACTCTTATCTGCCGTCGGATATACAAAGCCCTGTAAAACTCAAAAGATTCTATGTTGACAAAGAGGAAATACGTCTTTATTCTTTAACAGACGGAAAAGACGTCACTGATTTTGTAAACCGCGTGATTGAAGTAAAAGGCGAAGAGGCACTTAAGGATCCGGAAGAGAAGGTTCCGGAATATGAAAAACGTGTTGCTAAAACACGGCTGTGGGGATATACTGACAACTCCGGAAAAGTGGTAATTCCCCCGGTTTACTATTACGCATCAGAATTTAATCCGGACGGATATGCTTTTGTTGCCGCTCATGACGGCCGTATAAAAATGATAGACAAGAATGAAAAGGTAATACTTGACGGCTTTGGCGAACGAGTCAGACTGCAAACAGAGGACTCCGCTGCATTCGGCGTAAGCGGATTTTACCTGCCGTCAAGCTTTGATGAAGGATCTATCGGAATGTTCAGATTTGACCACGGTCTTATGCGCATCACAAGAAAGCTATATGATTTCTATGCACTCGACAACATGGTGATAGCAGAAGATGTTCTTATATACCAAAACGGAAAGATTTTTGCCATCCCGGACGGTTACACAATATGCGGTTATTCAGACGGAGTAATACTTCTCAGACGGGGAAGCCGATACGGATATATGGACTATACAGGACGCTGGATAACCGGAATGGAATTTACAAGCGCACAGCCTTTTTATGAAGGACTTGCAGTAGTCGGATATCCGAGCGGACGTAAAGCAGTTATTGATACAAATGGAAATACTGTCCTCCCGGCAGTATTTGACTACATTACAAATTGCAGCGGAGGGGTTATGGCAGTATATGAGCTGGACCGCGGATGGGCAATATATAACAAGACCGAGCTTGCCGGTTAAGTGAGAATTAATACTATTAAGTACAAGCAAAAAATATGTACGGAGATTATATATGAAAAAGAAACCTGAACTGCTTGTTCCGGCAGGAAATTATTCCAAGTTTGAAACCGCAGTGCTTTATGGAGCGGACGCCGTATATCTCGCCGGTCAGACTTTCGGTATGCGCGCCGCCGCCGATAACTTTTCGACAGATGAAATACACCGGGCAGTAAAATATGCGCATGCCAAAGGAGTAAAGGTTTACGTAACCGTTAATACCATGCCGAGGGTAAACGAATATCCGGCATTATCCGAATACATGACAGCGCTTAACGAAACCGGAGCCGATGCTCTTATCATAGCAGATCTCGGCGTTATGGCACTTGCAAAAAAGCTTGCGCCCAAATTGCAGATACATATTTCAACTCAGGCCGGTGCAGTCAGCCACGCCGACTGCATCGAATGGTACCGCCTCGGCGCATCGCGGGTTGTACTCGCAAGAGAACTTACACTAAACGAGATACGGATGATACGCCGTGAAATTCCGGAAGGACTTGAACTTGAAACATTTGTACACGGATCAATGTGTGTTTCATGGAGCGGAAGATGCCTTCTGTCGGCAGCTCTCACCGGGCGTGACTCAAACAGAGGAATGTGCGCTCAGCCGTGCCGCTGGAATTACAAACTTTACGAAGGAAAAACCGAGCCGACTCACAAATACTATGAAATAGAAGAAGAGGCAAGACCCGGGCAAAGATTTCCGCTTGTTGAAGATGAACTCGGCACATTTGTAATGAGTTCCAAGGACATGTGTATGATCAACCATGTAGGAGAGCTTTGTGAATCCGGAATCACCTCACTGAAAATTGAAGGGCGCATGAAAAGCGCATACTATGCTGCAGTAACGGCAAATGCATACAGAATGGCAATTGACGGATGGTTTGCTCACAGCGGTCCAGACTATAGGAGCGATCCTGCCCTTCTTACCGAGCTTGAAAGCGTAAGCCACCGCGAATACTGCACGGGATATTTCTTCGATGACTGCAGGGACGATGCTCAGCTCATAAGTAATGTAAGTCTCGGATATATCAGAGAAAAAGCATATCTTGCAATAGCACAGGATTATGATCCGAATACAGGGATAGCAACCTTTATGCAGAGAAATAAAATATGTGCCGGCGATGAAGTAGCTATCATATCACCAGGTAAACTATCAAGGCCGTTTATTGCGGAAAAGCTATATGATCAAAACGGAAACACGATCGAGTCTGCACCTCATCCGTATATGCTTTTCAAAACCGAGGTCCCGTTTGAGATAAAACCCGGAGACATAATGCGCGGTACATAAAGGAATGCAGCGACGCCCGAATGTTGCAATATATTTTTTTAAAAAGCAGTAACCTAAATTTCGAACTGACATAATATGATATCAAGAAGCGAGAAGAAAACGCTTCCCGCATGGCCTCGTAAATTCCGGGCATGCAGTAAATAAAATCAAAATATGTTTAATATTATCAGGAGGAATTCCAATGAACTGCCTTTGCAACCTTTTTGACGACGAAACTCTGTGGGTTATTATTCTCATATTCCTTGTACTTCTTATTGCCTGCAACGGCAATAACGGCTGCGGATGCGGCTGTGGCTGCGGCTCGAACAACGGTAACGGCTGCGGATGCGGCTGCAACTGATCGGTTTAGATTAAGACCGGCAACGTTAAAAAAAACGGCATAATAAATTAGAAGCCCCGGCATACAGTGTTATCTGTATGCCGGGGTTTTATTTTAAATATATAAGTTTAGAAACATCGCAAACAAAAATATACAGCATGCGTACTGCGCAAAAAGTTCAGATTACTTAGCGTTACTCTCTTCACCACTAAGTTCCTCGGTATCAAGTCCGCTGGGAAGCGGATATTTTGCCGCAAGCTCATCAATCTTCTGCGTTACTTCTTTCCAACTCGAAATAAGATTATCAAGACCCGCTTCATCAAAGTCAAGATAGTTCTTTCTGTCGGTTCTCGCCTGCTTTATAAAAGCCTGCCATTCGGAAAACTGATCTGCATATTCATCAGAATCATAAACACCGTTAAAAGAACAATTTTTTACTGCGTTATAAAAAGCCATCCCAAGCTCATCATATGCTTCGTTCATCTGAGCAACCTTATCTTCAAGCGGATCGCTGCAAGAAGTCATAAAAACAGAACCTAATATCATTAGTAACGCAAGGACAGCGACGGATAATCTTTTCATTATAAACAACCTCCTGATTGTAACAACGCTGCATTGTACCCTATTGTGAAGATTTCACCGATCCAATATGCACATACAGTTCGTTATTTAATTTTAGCACAAAACATTGGGTTTGTCAAGAAATTAAAAGTTTTTTTACATTGTCAGGGAACACAATGCCAACCAATGAATTATCTGATACTTTTTCTTATTTTTTTTAAAACCTATTGACTTTTTTAATATATTAGTATATAATATAAATGAATTTATCTCTTTGCAGAAGGCGAGGGGAGGGGAACGGTAAATGGCAGAGGTCAGAGTTAAAGAAAATGAATCACTTGACAGCGCACTTCGCAGATTTAAGCGTCAGTGCGCAAGATCCGGTGTGCTTTCTGAACTTCGCAAAAGGGAGCATTATGAAAAACCCAGTGTGAAGCGCAAGAAAAAATCCGAGGCTGCAAGAAAGCGCAAGTATAAATAATTTTGTGCGGATTTTATTGCCTTGTGATGCAATCCAACCGAAATAAAGATACAGCGGTATTCTTTGGGGTAATAATTCCGAAGTTTACCGCGTATTTTTTTACATTTTTTTCTGTTTTTTTCGTTTACAATGTATATATCTCTTTTAGAAAAGTCAGAATATTTACAAATTATTGTTGCATTTTTTTAATATTATGATATACTAAATTATGTATTTACTTATAACAGAAAACTAAAATCTATTATATACAATTGAGAGGATTTTCTTTCATGAAGCTTTTAGACTCTATAATAGGCACCTACAGCGACCGTCAGATACGCAAAATACTTCCCGTCGTTAAAAAAATAGAAGCTCTCGCGGAAAAATACAAGGCAATGAGCGACGAAGGGCTTCGCGCAATGACCCCGGCATTAAAGGAGCGTCTCGCCGCAGGCGAAACCCTTGACGATATACTGCCCGATGCTTTTGCAGTAGTCACAGAAGCGGCGGACCGCGTTCTCGGCAAGCGTCCTTTCCATGTTCAGCTTATAGGTGGTATCGTTCTTCATCAGGGACGCATAGCAGAAATGAAAACCGGAGAAGGTAAAACGCTGGTTGCAACTCTTCCTGCTTACCTCAACGCACTCACCGGAAAAGGCGTTCATATTGTAACGGTAAATGAATATCTTGCTTATACCGGGGCAGAAGAAATGGGACGTGTTTACGGATTTCTCGGACTTAAAACCGGACTCATCGCTCACGGTCAGTCAAAGAGCGAAAAACAGGCGATGTACTCGTGTGATATTACATACGGTACAAACAACGAATTCGGATTCGATTATCTGCGCGATAACATGGTAGTCCAAAAGGATCGTATGGTTCAGCGCGGACATGTGTTCGCAATTGTCGACGAGGTAGACTCCATACTCATAGACGAAGCACGCACGCCTCTTATTATATCAGGCGAAGGCGATGAATCGACCGATATGTACGACCGCGCAGATAAATGCGTAAGATCGCTGCGTCAGTTCAGAATAAAAGAGATGGATTCGAAAGAACTCAGCGACGATATTGACGCCGACTATATAGTTGACGAAAAGGCTCGCACTGCAGTTCTCACTGCATCAGGCATTGAAAAGGTCGAGCGCTTCTTCAAAATCGAAAACCTCTCTGCTCCTGAGAATTCAGAGCTTGCCCATCATGTTAACCAAGCACTCAAAGCTCACGGTACGATGCAGAATGACGTCGACTATCTCGTAAAGGACGATAACGTTCTTATTATAGATTCATTTACCGGACGTATAATGCACGGACGCCGGTTCTCTGACGGACTGCATCAGGCTATCGAAGCTAAAGAGCATGTAAAAATTCAGAAAGAGAATAAAACACTTGCAACAATAACATTCCAGAACTATTTCCGTATGTATGAAAAACTGTCCGGAATGACAGGTACAGCGCTTACGGAGGAAGTTGAGTTCCGTGAGATCTACGGCCTTGACGTAGTTGTGATCCCGACCAACAAACCTATGATCAGAGTCGATCATCCGGATGTTGTATACAAGTCACAGAAAGGAAAATACGACGCAATAATCGAGCAGATCCGCGAGTGCCACGAAAAAGGGCAGCCCGTTCTTGTCGGTACCGTATCTGTAGAGAAATCCGAACTTCTTTCAAAAAGACTCAGGCTCGAGGGTATCGAACACACCGTCCTCAACGCTAAATATCATGACAAGGAAGCCGAGATAGTTGCTCAGGCAGGACGCGTCGGAACTGTCACTATCGCGACAAATATGGCAGGACGCGGAACAGATATCCTGCTCGGAGGAAATCCCGAATTTCTTGCAAAGCAGGAGATGCGGAAGCTTGGTTACGATGAGGAGATCATCGGACAGGCAGTCGGTTCCTCAATGTCGGTCTCTGATGAAGCTCTCGCCGCACGCGAAGTATACAGAGGACTTTATACAAAATTCAAGGACGAGATCGAACCGCTTGCAAAGCAGGTATGCGACGCCGGAGGACTGTTCATAATAGGAACAGAACGTCACGAAAGCAGACGTATAGACAACCAGCTCCGCGGACGCTCCGGACGTCAGGGCGACCCCGGAGAATCACGTTTCTTCCTCGCCCTTGACGACGACCTTATGCGTCTTTTCGGAAGCGACAGAGTAGTCGGAATTGTTGACCGTCTCGGACTCGACGAGGATACTCCTATCGAAGCAAAGATACTCTCAAACTCGATTGAAAGAGCGCAGAAGCAGATAGAAGAAAACAACTTCCAAAGACGTAAAAACGTACTTACCTACGACGATGTTATGAATCAGCAGCGTACTGTAATATATAAGCAGCGCCGCGAAGTTCTCGACGGACTTGACCTTCACGAAAAAATCGAGAATATGATTAAGGGATTTGTCAGCAGCAGCGTTATTGCATGTACGACAGCAGAAGATCCGAAAGAATGGAAATTTGACGATCTTCGTGCTTCCCTGTTCGGATTCCTTTGTTCAAACGACGATTTCCATTATTCCGACGATGAGCTTGCAGAGCTTACCCAGGAAAAACTTATAGAAGAGCTTACCGAGAGAGCGCTTAAAATATACGCATCAAAGGATCAGATCTTCGGCGCCGAGCAGATGCGCGAGATCGAACGCGTTATACTGCTCCGCAATGTCGACCTTAAATGGATGGATCATCTCGAAAATATGGATGATCTCAAGGAAAGCATCGGACTTCAGGCATATGCGCAGCGCGATCCGATAAACGAATACCGTATTCAGGGAGCCGATCTTTTTGATGACATGAGCGATATGATCCGTTCTGATACCGTACGCGGAGTTTTGTCGGTAATTCCGAGACCTCACATTGAAATAAAGCGTGCAGAAGTAGCAAAGGTTACCGGAGAAGGCTTTGAGGGAAGCGGTACAACGCGTCCGACTTCCGGCGCACGCCCCGCCGCAGGACAGTCTTCCAGTGCAGGAACAATACGTCCGCCACAGCAGAAACTTACACGCGCGCAGCTTGAAGCGGAGCGCGCTAAAAAGGTAGGACGTAACGATCCCTGTCCATGCGGAAGCGGAAAGAAATACAAGAAATGCTGCGGAGCAAATCTCTCAGACAATGAGGACTGATCCTGGTAAATACGCAAATCTTTGCATTTACTATGCCATTTTAAAAAAAAGAAAATAGTATGGTATAAATTCAAACAGTAAATACGCACCAGTAAAAATATCCGGTCGTTCCGTAGCTAAAACTAAAGAACGAAACCGGATATTTTTTACGGGTTATATATCAGCTTTAACTAATATGCATTACCGCACATAACGGTATTTTACAAGCAGCTATATAAAAACACGGTATGACCGCAACAGACAGAATACAGTACTATTTGTTTTTAAGCAGTAACAGCCTATTTCTACATACAATATGAAAGGAAGTTATAATATGGGATTTAACCTGTTTTTTATCGGTATGCTTTTTTTAGCAAATCCGAATATAAATATAATTGATATAATTCCGGACTTTATAGGCTGCGCGCTTATGTGGTATTCACTATCCAAACTAAGAGATCTTGCTCCCGATATGGCAAACGCTCGGAATTATGCTGCAAAGCTATTCTGGCTCGAGATCGGTAAGCTTATTTCATTGCTGATCTTCATAAATTTATCTCTCGACTCCGGATTTCTTCTTACATTTTCTTTTGTCTTTGTTATCGCCGAAGCACTTTTGTATATTCCTATGATGAATTCATTCTTCAACGGAATATTATTTCTCGGCACAAAATACGATGCTGATAACTCGCTTAAATTGCTTGAAAAAACAAAACGCTCAACTGTCGTATTTATTATATCGCGCTCAATACTGACATTTCTTCCCGAACTCACCTATCTGTACGTTATTGAGGATGTCGGTTATATTCTGGAACCCTACAAAGGCGTAGTTATAGTTGCATCGGTTATACTTCAGATAATATCAGGTATGCTATGGCTTTTAACAATAGTCAAATACAAAAGATGCGTTTTAAATGATTCTGTTTTGATAAACAGCATTTCAGAATATTATGAAAAAAATATCGCTTCTGATACCGGTCTGTTTACAAGACGTAAAATAAAAACCGGAGCATTAATGCTTTGCACTTTTTCTCTTCTATCCGTAAATATATTTTTTGACGGAAAGCGAGTGCTGCCGTCCATAGCATGCATTATAGCCGCAGTAATAACCGTTATTGCATGGCGCAGCTATTATAGCAGACGAATAAGAAATATCGCTGTAGCGCTCCGTGTGCTGTCAGGTATTATATGTATTTTCACTGACATTATCGGGAATCGGCTTGCAGGTAAATATTATTATCTCGGAATATCACACAGTATTGATGCGTACCGGACGTTTTTACAATTTATGGCAATTGATGTCATAAAAAACATACTGTTCATCTCGATAAATCTATGTATAGTATGTATCCTATACAGACTGATAGATAAACAAACCGGTGTTAATCTGCACAATGAGCTTCCGAGCGTCATTGAACGAGAGAGAAACAGGAAAAAAGCGCAAAAACGCCGCTGCATAATATGGGCAGTATTTTCCGTAATAACCGCTTGTTCGTCAATCGCCGCATCAGCATGCCTGTATCTTTGGCAGCCGTATATGATGATAGATATTGCTATACACATAGTTTGGTTCTGCATAACACTAAGATTCTATTTCAGCTTTAACGAGCAGCTTGAAAACAAATATATGTAGTTTAAAATAAATACAGACGCACAAGCTGAAAGTCAAACCGACAGTTTTAAAATATACGGTTAAACCGGGAATAAATTCTTTATAACGATATGCTTTTTAGGTAATAAAAATTATTATAA
>CALGZV010000125.1 GCA_937934385.1 uncultured Clostridia bacterium
GGCGTAATGTACGGCGCGGTGTCATTTTACCGTGCCTGCCGCGAGCGCGGAGTCAAGCCGATAATAGGCTGCGAAGTATACGTTGCGAGAAGGACCCGTTTTGACCGTGAACACGCGATAGACGGTTCGAGCAATCATCTGGTTCTGCTTGTTAAAAATGAAAGAGGCTACCGCAATCTGTGCCATATGGTATCGCTTTCCTTTACCGAAGGCTTTTATTCGAAGCCGCGTGTTGACATAGACCTGCTCCGCGGGTATTCTGACGGACTTATTGCGCTTTCGGGATGCCTGAGCGGGAGGATACCGTCGGATATTGTTGCCGGAGACTTTGACGGTGCGCTGAGATATGCCGAACTGCTCCGCGATATTTTCGGAGAGGATAATTTTTATCTTGAGCTTCAGGATCACGGTATTCCTGAACAGAAAACCGTCAACCGTGCCCTTGCGGAGATATCAAAAAGGACAGGCATACCGCTTGCTGCAACGAACGATGTTCATTATATAGATCGGTCCGATGCGCGTACTCAGTCTGTGCTTATGGCAATAGCTACGGCGTCGACTCTTGCAGAGCAGCGTGAAAGCGGCTTTCAGGGGACGGAATTTTACTATAAATCAACATCTGAGATGAGGATGCTGTTTGCACAGTATGCAGACGCAGTTGAAAATACGGAACGCATAGCGGAGCGGTGTAACTTTGACTTTGATTTTACCAAGCTTCCGGGATTCGTGCCTGATGACGGAAGTACGCCGCCGCAGCTGCTTCGCCGGCTTGCGTTTGAAGGACTGGACCGCAGAGCAGCTGCCGGACAGACTGTATTTTGTCCGGGACGTGAAAGGGAGCAGTATACCGAGCGGATAGAATATGAGCTTTCGGTAATAAACCGTATGGGCTATGACGAATATTTTCTGATAGTATGGGATTTTGTCAGCTATGCAAAAACTCACGGTGTGCCGACTGGTCCCGGAAGAGGATCGGGCGCGGGAAGTCTTGTTGCATATCTTATCGGAATAACAGATATAGATTCACTGAAGTATGATCTGCTTTTTGAACGCTTCCTTAATCCGGAACGTGTAAGCATGCCGGATTTTGATATAGATTTCAGCGATGAAAGCCGCGGAGAGGTAATAAAATATGTTGAAAACCGTTACGGACACGATCATGTATGCCAGATAGTTACCTTCGGAACGCTTAAAGCGAGAGCGGCAGTCCGCGACGTCGGACGTGTGCTTGAAATGCCTTACCGTGATGTGGACAGGGTTGCAAAGCTTATTTCTCCTAAAGATACGATAACAAAGGCTCTTGAGGGAAGCGAACTGAAAAAACTGTATGACGGAGATCCGTCCGTAAAAACTCTTATAGATACGGCGCTTTCGGTAGAGGGAATGCCCCGCCATACCTCGACTCATGCCGCGGGCATAGTTATAACCGATGAACCTGTGGACAGCTATCTTCCGCA
>CALGZV010000126.1 GCA_937934385.1 uncultured Clostridia bacterium
TACATATCACGTTCACACAGAAGGTGAAGTATCAGAAATTCAACAAGACCGCTACGGACGTTCTCTTCGATATTGTTTTTCCGTTCCATAAGTTTAAATCCTTTACTGAGTATCATAGTTTGCAATATTATTTCATTAGAAATATATTGCTTTGAAAAGAATATTTTAGTATGAAATACCAAAAACACATACGCATTTATTTTGATTTTTCACGATTTATACATCTTTTCTACTATGATTATAACATAAAGATTTTGTATTTACAATAGCTTTTAATAACTAATTCGATATTTTGGGTCTTATTTTTAACTTTTTTGCGATAATTTACTTAAATTTGTCAAAGTTTTGTAGCAAGACTGCCGTGAAGTTCGTCAATTATTCTTTTTTCAAGTCTTGATATATATGACTGAGAAATTCCGAGCATTTCGGCAACCTCTTTCTGAGTATGTTCTTTTTTTCCTGCAAGTCCGAATCTCAGTTCTATTATGGAACGCTCACGCGGAGGAAGATCGGCGATTGCTTCATCGACTATACGTCTTTCTTCTACTTCTTCAATATTTCTGCTTACACTGTCTTCGTCTCCGGAAAGAATATCAGAAAGCAGAAGTTCATTTCCGTCCCAGTCGATGTTCAGCGGCTCGTCAAGAGACATCTCTATGCGTTGATTTCCTGTTTTTCTTATGTACATTAGGATTTCATTTTCAATGCATCTTGATGCATACGTTGCAAGCTTTATACCACGGTCGGCGCAGAACGTTCCTACTGCTTTTATCAGACCGATTGTACCGATGGATATCAGATCCTCTATTCCGATTCCTGTGTTCTCAAATTTTTTTGCGATGTATACTACCAGTCTGAGATTATGTTCAATTAGATAGCTTTTAAGTTCCGGTTCAGCAGATAGCCGTGCAGTTATCTCTGCTTCTTCTTCTCCCGACAGCGGCGGCGGAAGGGTATCGGCTCCGTTTATGTAGTATACTTCTCCTTTTTTTCTGAATATGAGATTGCACGCTCCGCGAAGTATGGCAAAGAAAGAACGCATGATGTTACCTCCTGATAATATTTAATTTTTATATGAATCAATATTTTATTCAGATTTTTAATTTGACACGTTTTATTATAAGCATAAAAAATTTATACAAGCATTTCAGGCATCAGTGCTTCTGCACCGTCATATTTTTGCCTTGTGTTTTCAAATGCAACGCAGGCTTTTTTTCTTACTCCGTCAATAACGACATAATCCGGCATAAATCCGATCAGTAGCTTTTCGCCGCCGACAGATGTGCTTGGAATGAATTTTATTCGTACAGCGTCGTCATGCTGCATTGATGCAATAGAGGACAGGTCTCCGCTGCTTATGAGCCTTGATGTTTCATATGGAAGGATATCCAGCAGCCTGCTGCACCCGGTAAGAATAACAGGTACGCCGCTTATAGGCTCTGTCAGAAGATTGCCGCTGTCAGAGAGAGCTGATA
>CALGZV010000127.1 GCA_937934385.1 uncultured Clostridia bacterium
CTTTGGCCCATCGTCCGTTTGCATCTGCCCTGCAGGTCAGTCTGTACATTGTCACACCATTTTCCGTGTATTCAGATGATTCATAATAGAAAGAAAAAAAGCAATCTGAAGAAAAATTGCCAGCAGACAGAAGAAAAGTCGTTTGATACTGTTTTTTGTCTTACGGTTACCTTCTATTGTATGATGTTCTGTTTTTCTCATGTTGCACGCCTCCTGTCTGCATCCGGGTACAAAAATGTTCCTTCGTACCGTGTACGTCTGTACGAGCGGTATAGTATAGATTATGATACCATATTTTTTTTACACGGCAAGTAAAAATCTGCTACAATAGGAAAAAAAAGGAAAGGAAACAGTTATGTATCGGATTTTTTGTGTGGAAGATGATGAAACCATCGGAAAAATGATAAAGCGGCATCTGGAAAAATGGGAGTATGACGTGCATGTGGCAAAAAATCTCAGTCAGGTTATGACGGAGTTTGCTGCTTTTGACCCGCAGCTGGTGCTGATGGATATCCGGCTTCCTTTTTATAACGGATATTACTGGTGCAGCGAATTGCGGAAGATCTCTAATGTGCCCATTATGTTTATTTCTTCGGCATCGGATAATATGAATATTGTTATGGCTATGAATATGGGAGCCGATGATTTTATTGCAAAGCCTTTCGATCAGAGCGTGCTTATCGCAAAAATACAGGCGCTTCTGCGCCGAACCTACGATTTTGCGGCTTCCGTTCCGGTGATCGAACACAGAGGAGCTTTTCTCAATACCGGTGACAGTACGCTGATGTACGGTGACGGGCGTATCTCTCTTACGAAAAACGAATACCGCATACTTCTTTGCCTTATGGAGAATAAGGGCAGAGTCGTAAGCCGCGAAAAGCTGATGGAAAGACTTTGGGAGACCGACCTGTTTGTCGATGAAAACACGCTCACAGTGAATATAGGCAGGCTCAGAAAAAAGCTTGATTCCGCCGGACTTGAGAATTTTATCGCGACAAAATTCGGAGTGGGATATATTGTTGAATAGCGCTGAGGAAAGTATATGAAGCTTTTCGGAAGATATCTGAAATACCGTATTCGTCTGATAGTATATTTTGCGCTGCTGTGTATCATATTTATTTCAAGCTTTGTGTTGTACGGACTTCCGGTTATGGCGGTGATCTATCCGGCGGCGCTTTGCGCTACCCTGGGGATATTGTTTGCGATTGCCGATTTTATAAAAGTAAAGCGTATCCACAAGGAACTGTGCCGCGCAGAGTGGCTTACTGCCGAAGTGCTTACAGAACTTCCCGAAGCGGCGGATCTGCTGCATGAGGACTGGATACGCATTATAGAGCGTCTTAAATCTGATAAATTCGATCTTGTAGCTGCGGCTGACGTAAGATACTGCGATATGACCGAATATTATACCGTATGGGTGCATCAGATAAAAACTCCGATATCCTCCATGCGGCTCACGCTTCAGAATGAGGATACGCCGTTGTCGAGAAAACTTACATCCGATCTGTTCAGGATAGAGCAGTATGTCGATATGGTACTTGTATATCTGAGACTTGATTCGGAGTACACGGACTATGTATTTAAAGAGTGCAATATGGCGACTATGTGTTTGCAAAGTACAGTCTTGACGGTATAATAAAAAGCGCTGCGAAAAAATTCGCCTCCGAATTTATCGACCGCAGAATAAGGCTTGAATACACACCGCCGGATATTGATATAACCACCGATGAAAAATGGCTTTCTCTTGTGATCGAACAGATCATTTCAAACGCGCTAAAATATACAAAAGAGGGAAGCGTGAGGATATATATGCGCGACGGAAAGACGCTTTGTATTGAAGATACCGGAATCGGTATCGCGCCTGAGGACCTTCCGCGTATATTTGAAAAGGGTTATACTGGATGCAACGGACGTCTTGAATCCCATTCGAGCGGTATCGGGCTGTATCTTTGCAGACGTATCTGCAAGAATCTCGGCGTGGGGATATCTGTACAGTCGGAGCTTGACAGGGGAACGGCAGTGCTTTTAGATATATCGCAGTATGAAATAAATGCAGAATGAATTCTTACAAAATTGTAAGAATCGGAGCGGGAAATGTAAGCCGATTCTATGGCGGTGCATTTCCCGTTTGTGCTAAAATATCTCATGTAAGACGGAGGTATGACTCCGGTTCTGAATCAAGGGCGTATTTAAAACAAACGTTCTAATAAATTTTATCGGAGGATAAACTACAGTGAGTATTTTGGAGGTAAACGGACTTAAGAAGGTCTATACGACGCGTTTCGGCGGAAACAGGGTAGAGGCACTTAAAAACGTGAATTTCAGCGTTGAAAGAGGAGAATATGTGGCGATCATGGGAGAATCCGGATCGGGAAAGACCACGCTGCTGAATATTCTTGCCGCGCTTGATAAGCCGACGGGCGGAAGCGTACTGCTCGACGGAAATGATCTTTCGGGAATCAAGGATTCGGCGCTTTCCGCATTTCGCAGGGATAATCTCGGATTTGTTTTTCAGGATTTCAACTTGCTTGATACCTTTACACTTGAGGATAATATATATCTGCCGCTTGTCCTGGCGGGTAAATCGTATTCGGAGATGAGTACGTCGCTTGCGCCTATCGCGCTTCGGCTTGGCATAACGGAGCTTCTTAAAAAATATCCGTATGAAGTTTCGGGCGGACAGAAACAGAGAGCGGCGGTGGCGCGCGCGATAATTACATCGCCTAAGCTGATCCTTGCTGACGAGCCTACCGGTGCGCTCGATTCCAGAGCGACAGATGAGCTTCTCCGTCTGTTCGGAGAGATCAACCGCGTCGGTCAGACGATACTGATGGTCACGCACTCGGTAAAGGCTGCAAGCTCTGCCGGAAGAGTCCTGTTTATCAAGGACGGAGAGGTATTCCATCAGATATACCGCGGAGGCGATACCGATGAGCAGCTTTACGGAAAGATCTCCGATACGCTGACAATGCTTACAACAGGCGGTGACAGACGATGAAAGGAGGACTTTATCCCAAGCTTGCGCTTGACGGGATACGCAAGAACAAGCGAATGTATATCCCGTATATTCTCACATGCATAGGCATGGTCATGATGTATTATATCGTGTCTTTTTTGCAGTACAGCGACGCGATATCTTATGTCAGAGGAGCTGAGATCGTCAAGGAAACTGTAGGTCTCGGCAGTTGGGTAATTGCGATATTTTCCTGCATATTCCTTTTCTATACTAACTCGTTTCTTATCCGCAGACGTAAAAAAGAGTTCGGTCTTTACAATATACTCGGAATGGGAAAACGGAATATCGGATATATCCTGTTCTGGGAGTCGGTTATAATATATGTGCTGTCGGCAGGAATCGGACTGTTTGCCGGAATCTCATTTTCAAAGCTTGCGGAACTCGGACTTGTACGTTTGCTTGAGAGTGATGTAAGATACGATATGTCGGTATCTGTGACTGCTGTTCTTATGACGCTTGCGGTGTTCGGTGCTATTTTTGTGCTTCTGCTTTTAAATTCGCTCAGACAGGTGAGATTTTCAAGCGCAGTTTCGCTTATAAAAAGTGAAAATGCAGGAGAAAAGCCGCCGCGCGGCAATTGGTTTATCGCTCTTCTCGGTATTATAGCGCTCGGAGTCGCGTATTATATAGCGGTTACAATAGATGATCCTGTTACGGCGCTGCTTATGTTCTTTGTCGCTGTCGTGCTTGTAATTATCGGAACATATCTTATCATGATAGCAGGCTCCGTGCTTTTCTGCCGTGTGCTTCAGAAGAAAAAGAAATATTATTACAAAGCGAATCATTTTGTATCGGTATCGTCGATGGTGTACCGTATGAAACGCAACGGAGCCGGACTTGCTTCGATATGTATTCTTGCGACGATGGTGCTTGTTATGATATCGTCTACTGCAAGTCTGTATTTCGGCGAAGAGGATTCGCTTATGAACCGTTATCCGAGAGAGATAGATGTCACGCTTTATTTTGACGATACCGGCAGATTTTCAGACGGAACTATTCCGGAGCTGCGTAATAAACTTCTCACCGTAGCAGACCGGTACGGTGTTCAGCCGAAAAATATTCAGGATTACCGCAGCATTACGGTAGGCGGGCTTGTAGACGGAACAACGATAGTTACCGACGCGACAAAGGTCGATCAGTTCGGGATAGAAGCGACTTCGAATGTATATCAGATCAATATTGTTCCGATTGAGGACTATAACAGAATGATGAATGCAGATGAAACACTTGACGACGGAGAGGCTATGATCTGCACATTCAGATCGGAGTATACTTTGGACACGATCGCTTTTGAGGATGGCAAGAGCTTTAAGATAAAAAAGACGGTCGAAAGCTTTGTCGGAGACGGAGACGCCGCTATGAGCGTTATTCCGACTATGTATATTTTCGTTCCTGACATTGACAGTGCGGTAGAAGGAATAGACGCTCTTGCCGATTATACCGGACGCAGAATGATAACTATAGTATGGAAATATAATTTCGATACAGGTCTTGATGAGAGCGGTCAGATAAATCTCTATAACGATATGAGACATGAGGTCAGCACGTTGTTTGATAATACGGGAAATACCGACGAAGTTTACGGACTTGACGGAGGACGTGTAAACGGACGTCAGTTTGAACGCGTGGATTATTATAACACATTCGGAAGCCTGCTCTATCTTGCAATTCTTCTGAGTATCGTGTTTATATTCGCCGCAGTGCTTATAATTTACTATAAACAGATATCCGAGGGATACGAGGATCAGTCACGGTTTGATATTATGCAGAAGGTAGGTATGACGAAAAAAGAGATACGCAGGAGTATAAACTCACAGCTTCTGACGGTATTTTTCCTGCCGCTTATCGGAGCCGGAATGCACCTTTCGTTTGCATTCCCTATGGTAAAGCTTATACTTCAGTGCTTTAATCTGAATAATGTTGATCTGTTTTTTGCAGTTACTGCGATATCATTTGCCGTTTTCGCGATATTTTATGTGCTTGTTTACCGCATTACGTCGAATGCATATTACAATATAGTCAGCGGAATTAAAAAAGAATAGAAACGACAGATAAAACAGAGACTGTCACATTATAATTAAATTGCACAAATCATAGCTTCCCCCTCGGGGGAAGCTGTCACCGAAGGTGACTGATGAGGGGGATAGTTATATATTTACCTCATCCGAGCGGTTGCGCCGCCCACTTTTCCCGGGGGAGGCTAATTGTGTAATATTACTTTAATGTGACAGTCTCTTTTGCTTATACGCTTTTTACAGACCGAGCTTTCGTTTTTTTCGGCGCACGCGGTTTATGTGTCTTTCAAAATTGCCGCTTCCGATAAGCTCGGCAAGTACATACTGTTCAAAGACCGGAACGGTACAGGAATAAAATCCGAGACGCTGCTCAAATTCTGTCAGCAGTTCTTCCGGCAGGATCATATATCCGACACGGATCGACGGTGCGACCGTACCGGAGAATGTGTTGAGGTATATTACATGCCCCTGCTTTGCAGTAGAGAATACCGTATCTTCGTTCTTTTTTGATACGGTAAGCTCGGAATCATAGTTATCTTCTATGATGTAACCGTCGCGCTTTTCCGCCCAGCGTAGATATTCCTGCCTTTTTGACGCGCTTGCGGTGATTCCGCTCGGATAGCTGTTGAACGGAGTGACGTGCAAGACCGACGCTTCTGTTTTTTCAAGCTCTGATGAGATTATACCGTCGTTTCCGAGTCTGAGCATGTCACACTTTACGCCGCTTGCCCGGTAAACGCTTCGGATCTTTTCGTATGACGGATCTTCAAGCGCAAAGCATCTGTCTGTTCCGAGAAGCTGAACGATCAGGCTGTAAAGGTATTCCGCTCCGGAGCCAATTACTATCTGCTCCGGATCTGCGGATATACCGTTGCTTCTTGCAAGATATGAGGATATAGCTTCCCTAAGCTCCGTGCAGCCC
>CALGZV010000128.1 GCA_937934385.1 uncultured Clostridia bacterium
GCTGCTCGCGGGAATTCTTGTAAATCTCGCAGAAACCACGGCAGCAGATCTCTCTGTACAGTTCACAAACACCTCCTCATACTTCGGCGAATTAGCTTCGCTTTCGTCTATTGTCGGAAGAGTCCGCATAAATTCCGATGAAAACGGTATGCCCGACCAACTCACCGCCGCTTTGGCTATCTCAATCGGAGATACCGAAAATGTTTCAGGCACAAAAGCACATATCGCATACAACGACGGAACAGCATATATATTTGTCGAAAATGAAGATGAAGAAATTTCTGAAAAATTCTACATTGAAGTAGGCGATATATTCGGAGATACAGAGATCCCCGGTGACGATTCCGAAATCATTCCCGGTATCGATGATATGGATCCCGATATGCTTGATATGCTTTCCAGACTTATCGCAGAGCTTGCAGAGAAAGTCCAGTGCAAGGTATACAATACCTCAAACGGATATGCCGTCGAGTACACTCTCACTCCGGATGCTATTGCAGAGCTGATCTCCGGAATAATTGCTCCTGACGAAGAATTACCTGCAGATGCAGATATTCCTGAAATAAATATATCAGTATGTATATTTGTAACTGCCGACGGAGAGCTTATCGGACTGCGCGCAGATATAACCTCCGAATCTTCATTTGAAATTGACGAAAACACAACCGAGACAATGTCCGACACAACCGAGATTCTTGTTGCAGTAAACGCGCTCGGAAGAGATGTTGTAGTTACACTTCCCGCCGATCTTGCAGATTACACCGAATACGTTGAAGAACCAGATCCCTATTACGAGCTTTACACCGCAGTTCAAGAGCTTTATGATGAAAACGGAATCAAAGTTACAAGCTTCGACGAAGCTTATGCAGAGCTTTGCGAACTCTACACCAAAGAATCTGTCGACTCAATAATAGCTGAAATTGAACGCAACTTAATAGACTCTAAAATTTTAGAAACACTTTATAACGAATGCGGCGAAAAAGTTGACAACTTTGATGAGCTTTACACAAGCCTTTGTAACACATATACTAAAGAAAAAGTCGATGCAGTAATAGCTGAGATAGAATACATCTTTACATATTCTGAAGTCACTAAAACTCTTTATGATGAGTTCGGTGAAAAAGTCGAAAATTTTGACGAACTTTACAAAGCATTTGAAGAAAAATACGGTACCGACACAGTCAATTCTATCATCGAAGAATTCGAAAATATTTCGAAAGAAATGACCATGTTCGAAATAATGGGTATATTGTTCGATGAAAACGACAAACCCGTAGAAAACTATGATGAAGTATACGCCGGACTTGTCCTTGAATACGGTCAGGAGCTTGTCGACGAAGCTGTCGCAATGTTCTACGAAATGTTCGCACCTGTAGAAATCTGAAAAATTCGGATTTATGAAAATCCTAAGCTGACGGTATAGCAACGGCCGCGGCATAAACAAAAATTTAAAGGCAAGACAAAATAGGTTTTCCCCGGAAGATGTATTTATGTCTTGCCTTTTTTGAAAAAAGTTGCTGCCTGTAAATTCGTAAAGCAAAATCCTGTTTCAAATTCTATTATTCTTATTTTTTTAATTTATTGCAAAATACTCCAAACCCCAAAGGCTTATTATGCTACTGTATATATGAAACGTACCTTTTCGTAACTATCCTATATCTATCAATATACTTTAAGTTAACACATTCTAATAATGCTTTAAAAATATCAACCGAAAGTTTATTGACTTGCGCCGGCCTGTAATTTAAAATAACACTGAGAACTGTACATTAACATTATAAAAAAGAAAACGGAGGTTTACAAAGCAATGGCACCGAAAAAGGATTTCAGACACAACAAAAACTACTTTACAAGAAACGACGCTCTTTGGGTAATAGGAATAATTATTGCAGTCATCGGACTGCTGCTGTGGCTCGACTGCTGGACGACACATTGGTCGCGTTTAATGAATAGCCTCTCAGTAATAATATTTTTTGTCGGAATCGTTCTTGCCGTACTCGGAAAAGCAGGTCGCTCAAGGCTCAGTGACATTGAATACGATGTAAGCGATGCATGTAAAAATGCAGAATCGGAAATGGCAAGCGACGAAAACCTCGTTAAGCGTCTGCCGGGCGATTACAAAGAATACACCTTTTCTGAATATATTCAGCATGAGAATGTTATTCCCAAAAGAACACGCAGCGGATCTCTCATAACTACCGA
>CALGZV010000129.1 GCA_937934385.1 uncultured Clostridia bacterium
TCTTTTAAACTGAGCCTGTAAGCCGGGTTCTGTATGTGCTTACGCACACAGCGATCATCTATCTCGATGCCGCGTTACCGCGTCACTCATGCCACCCGCGGGATTCTGCCGAGCAGACATCAGCATGTTGAATACGCTGCTCCCGCAAACGGTGTTGCTCCGGATAGGGTTTACATTTGCGCAAAGTTGCCAGTGCGCCGGTGAGCTCTTACCTCGCCTTTCCATCCTTAGATGCACAGCATCCGGTTTATTTCTGTTGCACTTTCCCTGAAGTCGCCTTCGGCGGACGTTATCCGTTATCCTGCTCTTCGGAGCCCGGACTTTCCTCATGATACGACCTTTCGGCATAATACCACGCGATCGCTCAGCTCAGTTCTTTATTATTATATTCCTACAACCGCATTTTGTCAACAAGAAACCGGAAAATAAGTACAATTACAAGCCGATGTTATCATCGGCTGAGAAGATCACGTTTTATCTTCCAAAGCTTTTCGGAAAGATCGACATAATAATTATGCGGATTTTCAAAACGTTTTACTTCATCCCACTGAAGCTCAATCTGCTTTTTACAGTAATCACGTATTTCAGAAGCCGACGGAGATTTATATACACACTTTCCGCTGATAAATATCGGTTTGCGAAGCTCCTGAATAGTATAATCAGTTAAAACCTTGCGTTTCCATACATAATCAGGATCAAAAAGCTCAAGCGGCTTTGATGTATCAATAACTTCATCGTAGACGGTTATAAGATCCGCAATCGCCTTTCCGGAATCATTCTCATAAATACGGTACAGATTTTTAAAATGCGGATTAGTTATTTTAGCAGGATTTTCACTTATCTTTATTTTAGGGATTATATTACCCTCATCGTCCTCAACTGCGGAAAGCTTATACACACCTCCGAAAACAGGCGAGCTTTTTGAAGTGACAAGGCGTTCACCGACGCCGAAGGAATCTATGCATGCTCCCTGAAGTATAATATCACGAATTATATACTCGTCAAGAGAATTGGATACTACGATCTTGCAATCGTTCATTCCTGCATTGTCAAGCATTTTTCTGGCTTTTTGTGTAAAGTATGTAATATCTCCCGAATCAATGCGGATTGCACATTTAGTAATTCCATTCGCTTTAAAAGCCTTTATCGCATTTGGAATTCCGCTTTTAAGAACATTGTATGTATCTACGAGAAGCGTGGCTGAATCAGGATACATTTTGCAATATGTATCAAATGCTTCATATTCGGTATCGAACATCTGTACCCACGAATGAGCCATAGTTCCGCCTGCCGGAACTCCGAAACGCTCGTCGGCAATCGTACAAGCAGAGCCGGTACATCCTCCGATATAAGAAGCTCTTGCTCCGAGAATAGCTCCTGCCGGTCCCTGTGCGCGCCTCGAACCGAATTCACTTACCGGACGCCCTCCCGCAGCACGGACTATACGGTTTGCCTTTGTAGCAATAAGCGACTGATGGTTAAATGTAAGAAGCAAAAATGTTTCGATAAACTGAGCCTGCACCGCAGGGGCACGTACTGTAATAACGGGTTCTCCTGGGAAAATAGGAGTTCCCTCCGGAACTGCCCACATATCTCCGGTAAATCTGAATTTACGGAGCGATTCAAGAAATTCATCTCCGAAACATTTTTTGCTGCGCAAATATTCAATATCTTCATCCGAAAAATTGAGATTGTTTATGTAATCAATAATCTGTTCAAGTCCTGCGGCTATTGCAAAACCGCCGCCGTCAGGAATTTCTCTGAAAAAAATATCGAAATATGCAATTTTATCTGCCATTCCGTTCTTAAAATATCCGTTAGCCATTGTAAGCTCATAAAAATCACAGAGCATTGTATAATTTTCAAGAAAATATTTGTTTTGCGGCATATCTATCTCCATAAAGTATTATTTTAAATTTAATCTGAAAACATGACAATCAGTTTATTTATCTGTAATAAATTAATAGTGGCAAAACCGAAAAGCTGGATCTGCCACTGTATTATATTAAAGTTAAAGCGATCTGAGGAATCCGATAAGACGGGATGCGATTATTTTATGTCCTTCATCGTTAGGATGAAGTCCGTCGGGACAATATTTCTCTTTTACGATCGGTATACAAGGCTGAATTCCGCTGAGTGCATAAAGGTCAAGAACAGGTACCGAATAATATTCCGCAATCTCTTTTGCAATATCTGAATACACTTTAAGTGTTTTTCCGTTGCCTATACTTGGCTTGAAATCGTCGTCGCGGTGAAGCGGCGTCATTACAACAATTGTTGAGTCCGGATCTTTTGCAATAAGTCCGCTGAGCAGTGTATGCCATCCGCCGTAATATGTATCGGGAGTTCGGTCATCATATGTACCTATCGAAGCGATTCCGTATCCGAAGTCATTACTTCCACCAAATATTACATTTATATCTGCGTTTTTCATTTCCGAATATCTTACGGACAGCGCAGCTCCGCATTCCTCCACATCTCCGGGCTGACGTGCTATTCTTGTTCCGCTTATTCCGTAATTGCGTACTTCTGCAAGTCCGCACTCTTCCTTGAGTATGTTATAATATATATGTTCCGGACACGAAACGCCGACTCCCGCTGTAATACTGTCACCCAGAAAATTTGCAGTTTTGCCTTTGAGTTCCATAAATAATCCTTTATTTTTAAACAGTAAGAAGATTAAAGAGTTTTCAGAAATCCGATAAGACGATTTGCAATAAGTCTGTTTCCCGCGTCACTGGGGTGAAGTCCGTCTGGACAGTATTTTTCCTTTATTGCGGGTATACACGGTTGTATTCCGCTCACAGACCATAAATCAAGGACCGGAACAGAATAATACTTTGCAACTTCCTTTGCAATATCCACATAAACTTCGAGAGGTTTTCCGTTACCGGGACTCGGCATTGATTCTTCAGAACGGTGAAGAGGTGTCATTACGACGATAGCTGCATCCGTGTATTTTTCTATAAGTCCCGAAAGAAGAACATGCCATGCACCGTAATATGTGTCAGGTGTTCTGTCGTCAAAAGTACCTATAGGCGCACGGCCGTGTCCGTAATCGTTTGTTCCTCCGAATACAACGATTACATCAGCGTCATTATCCATCGTCTTATATCTGTCACAGTACGGGTTACCGTAATTTTCCTCGTCTTGCTGACGGGCAATTCTTGTTCCGCTTATTCCGTAATTACGGGCTTCGGCAAGTCCGCATTCACGTTTTATAACGTTGAGATAAATATTCTCTTCGCATGTTGTTCCGACTCCTGCAGTAATACTGTCCCCGAGAAAGTTTATCTTTTTTCCTTCAAGTTTCATTAAAATTATTCTCCTAAATAAATTATTCCATTGTAATTGCGGGAAACGTAACTTCACTTACGATATTTACAAATGTTTTTCCGCAGTTAAGCATAAGTTCATTTCCGTCCGACGTCTTCAGCTTCATCGGAGAGTCAACATCAGTCTTTTCCCATGTTATCGGAATATATTTTCCCTGAGATGCATAATACCCTTTTCCGGTTCCGGTCATAAATACGTTTATCCGGTTCTTTTCGTCATTTCTTGCGGAATGTTTGCACTGAATAATCAGTACATTATCAAAAGCAAGCTGTTCACCGGTTTCACCGTCAATATGCTTTTCATCTATAAACTGAAAGCGATCATATTTTCCGGTGGATTCGTTATATTCAAATCTGGGCTGATGTACCGAAGTATACGGAATCTTAATATTCGTCGCTGTACTTCCGTTATCTGTGGAATTCTGTTCTTCATTATACGGAATGAATTTAAATGATGTATTGTCGCCGTCTTTATATTCGGTACGGTAATTTTTAGCGTCAATAGCCTTGGATATAAGCTCGCCGTTTGACATTGCGCTATGCTCATATCCCATATTTTTAAGTCTGTCCTGATCGCGGAAATACATATTTGAAGTAAGTCCGTCAATATCATCTACATTTCTGTTTCTGATATTTTCATATCCCGAATTACTTCCGCCGATATGTACGTATATAGCATCATGATTTGCCGCCATATCAAGATAATATTCACGGCATGAACGTATCGATCCTATGGTTCCGAGCGTTTTATAATCCGTCGTAAGCATCATAAGTCTTGTGATTCCACCTTCGACGGTACATTCATACATAATATCTGCATTACGTATTCCGACCTGCGGACACGCAATATGTATATTATTTATCATCACTGCTATCGGACGCTGATCATGCAAATCCTCTGAAGAAAGAGGCATACCGGTAAGCCGGTTAACTGTTTTATAGTT
>CALGZV010000130.1 GCA_937934385.1 uncultured Clostridia bacterium
GTCGGATGCGGCGGATGCATGTCATCACTCTGCCGGACCGAAAATTCGGGATTCACCGAGCGCGATTGCGTAACGCTCGCACAGCTCGATAAAATGACTGAAAGCGAACGCATAGACATGCTGTCAGATATTGAAACGCTCTTTTCAAACCTGCCCGCGGTACACCTCACTGACTTCTTTGCGCGTCTCGCTGCAGACGGCAATTCACTGTTTCAGAAAAAAATAGGCTGTAAATTTGTTGACGGAACACGGGTCCGCCTCTGCGATGCACGAGGATTCTTTTCTATCGGAGAAGCACAGTCGCGCGATGGCGAACAAGTTATAAAACCTGTCAAGAAGTTCAGAATATAAAATCAGAATATAAAAAAAGTATAGCGGCCGCCGGGAAAGCATCACTGTTTATACCGCTGAAAATAAATAAACACATTCGGGGCTTGAAGCCTTTAATAACAGGTTTCCTCGGTGGATCAGGTAACGGACACTGTGTATCCTTCACCTGATCCGGATAATCCTGCATACTTGTTCCGCAAGTCGGTCGTAAAACGGCACTTCACCGAATAACCCCGTCAAAAAGAAAGGTAAAATAAATGAAAACCGTAAAACTCACATTAAAAGCCGCAGCAGATATGCTGCGCCGCAGTGATAATATACTGCTTTTAATGCATGCAAGACCGGACGGCGACACAGTCGGTTCGGCAATCGCGCTCGAAACGGCACTGCGCGATATCGGAAAACGGGCATATGCAATATGTGACGATGATCTTCCTGAACGGCTCATGTTTATGCTGAAATTCCGTAAAGAGTACACAGCCGACAAAATCAAAAATACGGCAGAAGATAAAAGCATACCTGAAAATTCATCTTGCACCGGTATTCTAAAGCCGGAAAACCTTCCCGAAAATTTTGTGCCGGAGTTTACCGTAACGGTAGACGCGGCGTCTGCAGAGCTTCTCGGAGATATAGGCAAGACGCTCGAAGGCAAGATCGATCTTAAGCTCGATCATCACCCTATGGGAACAGATTATGCAAAATACAGTCTTATCTATTCCGGTGCAAGCGCATGTGGCGAGCTTATATTCGACCTTGTAAGCGAGCTTGGCACACTTAGCCGTCCTGTGGCACAGGCGCTCTACGCCGCGATATCGTCCGATTCGGGAAGCTTTCGCTTTGACTCGGTAACGGCACAAACTCATGAACGCGCAGCAAAGCTGCTCAGCATGGACATATCACACGGTAAAATAACCGAAGCACTGTATAATACAAAAACTCTCGGCGAACTCGCCGCCGAGGCTATTGCCATTGAAAATATGCACATGTACTGCGGAGGAAAGATCGCTCTTACATTTGTAACTCTCGGTGAAATGGAACTGCGCAGTGTTACAAAGGACGATACAAGCGGTATAAACGGACTGCCGATATGCATACGCGGAGTTGTTATAAGCCTTGTACTCAAACAGGATAATGACGCCCGTTTCTGGAAGCTCTCTGTCCGAACAGGCGACGGCGCTGCTGCAAACGAGATCTGCGCACAGCTTGGCGGAGGGGGACACGTCCGCGCCGCAGGCTGCCGTTTTAAAGCAGATTCTACCGACGCCGCAGTCGAATCCGTCCTCAGCGCAGTGTCAAGTGCAACCGGAATTGAAATTACAGAGGATAAATGAGAAGATACGGATGTCTCCGATTGTCTGATTATTTTCCCGATAAAGCTAAGGATGCTGCCTGAGTCCTATTTTTAAGGATTTTTACAGATTTTTATCCGATAGACTTTTCTTTAAAAATGATATAATGATCTGAAAATAGTATTTTATTGCAAGTGTAATTATCCAGTATAACTTTTTATCAGCATTTTTTATAAGAAATGCGGAAAGGACGCCTCATGATAACACTGATATCCGGCGCAGCCGGAAGCGGCAAAAGCCATCGGATCTACTCCCTTGCGGCAGAGAGCCTTGCCGCCGGAAAGTGTGTTTTTCTGATCGTTCCGGAGCAATCGGCAGTCGAAGCCGAACGCAGTATGACAGAGCTGTGTGCGGAGCGCGGAATACCGACCGTATCGCTCGAGATAGTCAGCTTCAGACGTCTTGCCAACCGCGTTTTCAGACAGTACGGCGGATTGTCGTACCGATATATCGGAGAAGGCGGTAAGGCTATAGTCATGTGGCGCACGCTGAGCGAATGCGCTCCTCTGCTGCGCTGCTACAGCGGAATATCCGTATCCGACGCGGGAACTATCACCGAGATGACCGCCGCCGCGGATAGCTTCACGCAGTACGGAATAACGCCGTCGCAGCTTTCGGACGCGTCCGATATGCTCCGCGCAGAGGGTAAAACACTTCTCGCCGATAAGCTCGCCGACCTCTCGGTAATATGCGCCGCGTTTTACAGTACCCTGAAAAAAGATCACGACGATCCGCGCGAGGATATACCGCGCCTTGCGGGGACGCTTGAAACAAATAACTTTTTCGGCGGAAGCGACGTTTACTGCGACGCGTTCTACGGTTTCACGCCCGACGAATACGCTGTCCTGTGCCACATAATCAGACAGGCGGATAATTTTACGGCAGCGCTCCAGTCAGCAGGCGAGGCGACATTGTTTGAAAGCTCGGTGCGCGACGTTCGACTGCGCATAGCTTCTCTCATACCGGACGGAGCGGAGCGCAGACAGATAAATATTGACACAGACGCGCGGCATAGCTCGGACACTCTGCGTAAGCTCACACATGCGCTCTGCACGGGCAGTTCCGCGCGGCAAAGCGGCGGCGACGGAATACGCATGATAGAATGCTGTAACCGATACGAGGAAGCGGAGGCCGCCGCTGCGGAAATACTTCGTTACACCCAGGAAGGCGGAAGCTTCCGCGACTGCTCGGTGATCGTCCGCGACCCGGAGCTTTGGCGCGGAATAATAGATCCCGTACTCGAAAGCCACGGCATACCGTGCTTTATGAGCAAGCGCGCGGATATTCTCTGCAAGCCGCCTGTACGGCTTATAATCGCCGCACTCGAAGCCGTCGGAGGCGGATGGCGGCTTGAAGATATGATCGCGCTGATAAAAACAGGTCTGTCAGGGCTCAGCTCGGAGGAGGGAGACCTGCTCGAACGATACGCCTCCGCGTGGCGGATAAGCGGCAGACGCTGGCATGACGAATACGAATGGAATATGAATCCGGACGGTTACCGCGATACGCTCACCGAGGCGGGCGCAAGGATACTCTCGGTCGCAAATGAAGCAAGAAGAAAGCTCTGCGATCCGCTGTCGCTGCTGACGCTCGGCAAAGCAAGCGTCCGGGACTACTGCACGGCGATATACCGCTTTGCAGAGAGTATCGGACTCGAGCAGACGGTCGCACAGTCGGGAGAGGAAGAGCCGGTCCAGCTGCTCAGTGAGATCTACGGCGCGCTCGACTGCATGGTCACCGTTGCAGGTGAGCTGACGGTCGGCGCTGATATGGCGGCAAAGCTGTTTTCGCTGGCGCTGACAGGCGTAAGCATAGGGCGGATACCGACCTGCACCGACGAAGTGACGGTCGGAGGCGCCGATCTATTCAGACCCGCACACTGCCGCCACGCATTGCTGCTCGGCTGCGCAGACGGAGAATTTCCTGCTCCGGTCACCGAAAAGGGACTTTTCTCAGAGTCCGACCGCATCGAGCTTGAACAGTACGGAATCGAGCTGTCGCGCGGCATCGCAGACCGTGCGTCAGATGAACAGCTTTACTTCTATATGGCAGCCAGCGCCGCTTCGGACAGGCTGACTTTCACATATTCTTCATCGTCGGACGACGGCATCCCGCAAAAACCGTCGTCAGGCTGGAACAGAATACTCGCGGTATTTCCCGACCTGACTCCGGTCAGATTTGCCGACATTCCGCCCGCAGAGCGGCTGCGCAGCGCAAAAGCGATGTTCGACCGCGCGGTAGCCGTTCAGGGCACGCCGGAGGCGGAGATGATAATGTCTGTGCTTGCGCAGTACAGCGGAAAATACAGTACGGAAGCAATAGGTCAGCCGCTTACGGTCGGCAGACTGAAGCTCGCCCCTGAGATCACCGACCGTATATTCGGGGATACGGTGAGCATCAGTAATACGACTGCGGAA
>CALGZV010000131.1 GCA_937934385.1 uncultured Clostridia bacterium
AGAAACAGCTTCAACTTAAAGCTTAGATTTATTATATTTATAAAATGTATCAATTGGATTATAGTATATTTCGGTAATATTGTCAACATTTTTTGCAGCGACTTAAACTTTCGGAAATTTCAGTGCGCCCACAGGCGGAAAGCGACGCTTACCGTGTCAAAAAAACTACGTATATCACGTCAAAAAAAGATACAGCAAACCGTAATCTGCAAAAACGGTTTTACCGTATACTTTTAATACTTCCGCATAATATTACACGCAGTATCGGGCAACATTTTTCACAGCTTCTTTTCACGCATATTGCCGATATAAAATCCGTCACGGCATGTGCCGACAAGCTCATATCCGAGAGACACGTAATAATTATTCAAAAATATATTATCGGCGGCACAATCCAGACGTATAAACCGTCTTCCCTGCGCCGCACACATTTTCTCAGACTCCGAAATCATAATCTTCCCTGCCCCTTTCTCTTTCGGATCGGTCACAAAATTATGAACATACAAAGCATCAGTATCCGATACATTATTCCACTGATCATCACTTCGAAGCAATACTACCGCGCCGACAACAACTTCACTGCACATTACATATAGATTTCCGAGACGCTGCTGCGTTCTGTAACACGGCTTCGGATATACGCTTAAGTAGTCGGTGACATTCCATTGGCGTATCCCCTTTTCATTCATCCACGCGATCCGCTTTTCATAAAGCTCAAAAACCGCGTCTATATCCTCCTCTTCTGCAGGACGAAAATTATATTTCACTCCAAAGGCCTCCTTAAATGCTGACCTAAGTTAAATGATATGACCTCAACTACAAAAAATACCTGCCGGAAAGCATAGCTTAGCGGCAGGTACCGAGCATATTACGGAGCATTCTCCGTTTACTGTTCTTTTTTGACTTCCCTTTCGCTTACGGCATATCCGTGCAACCCAAAAATTCAGATGCAGCCGGAAACTCTGACGCGATTCAGCGAACCTTATCAGTCGCTTACACTTACGTAATCAGTCGCTTACGTAAGGAAGAAGCGCTACGTGACGGGCACGCTTAACAGCGACAGTAAGCTGACGCTGATGCTTTGCGCATGTGCCTGTGATACGGCGCGGAAGGATCTTCGCACGCTCGCTGATGCACTTGCGGAGTCTTGCGGTATCCTTATAATCAATCTGATCAATCTTATCTACGCAGAACGCGCAAACCTTTCTGTGTCTGCGGGCTACGGGACGAGCCGGTTTCGGCTGTACATTTTCTTTTTCGTTTTCCATAATTAACAAGTTCCTTTCATAGAATAGCGGGAATAGCGTACGCAATGCTGCGACGCTTTTTGCAGATTATCCGGAAAGTCCGGTGCGGTGACTGCGGTCTGCGCCGTATTTATGTACGGTCAGAACGGCAGGTCGTCATCGCTTGCAAGGTCCTCAAACAC
>CALGZV010000132.1 GCA_937934385.1 uncultured Clostridia bacterium
TTGCAACGCGAGTTCTTTCATTCAGTGTGCCTGCGCCTGAGATACTTCGCAGATCGGCGTCTGAAAATCGCGGACTGACTGCTACGAGCGGAATATTTGATTTCCGCGGCAGCTATGATGAATATATTGCATGGCTTGACGGACGCAGTCCGTCTGAGGAAAGCGATGATGCCGTCCGTGCTGAGACGACCGAGGCAAAGCAGCAGTATCTTGAAAATAAAAAGAATGCTTCCGAGCGCAGAAAAGCGGAAAACCGTATAAAACGCGCAAAGGCGGAAAGCGAAAAGGTTGAAAGCGAGATAGCGGAGCTTGAAGAACAGCTTTCTTCGGATGAATCAGGGGATTATAAGGTGATCGCCGAGCTTTATGATCGTAAGACTGCGCTCGAGGAGCGTCTCATGGAGCTGTATGAAATTATAATGGACGGTGAATGACCTGGGATCATTACGGAGGTTGTTACCCTAAAAAACAAGGTTCCAGGGTACCCGTTGGGGCGGGTTGTTTATTTGCGCTGCCTCTAAATCAAACGTATTTTTTGAATAAATCAGGGCGGAAGTTTTTGCAATGTTTCTGTGATTTTATAATACAGAATGTATTTTGATTTTTTTTTGCAGTATATGTCGGATTTTTATACAAGACAGATAGGCCGGGCAAATATGCCCGGCGAGTTCTTTAACTGCCGTTTTTTGTTTTTATTATCGGCAAAAAAATGATCAAAATACGAAAAAATCACAATTATATTCGCAAATGCTCTTGACGCGGAGAAGTTTTTTTTATATAATAAAAAGGATTAAATGAATTATTTGAATGTTTTTCTTGCAAAAATCTGTTATAGGTCGTGCAAAAAAATGTTCAATGGTTTTAAGTACCATAAAGGAGCTGTTGTTATGAATAGAGTGTATAATTTTTCTGCAGGACCTTCTATGCTTCCGCTGAAGGTTCTTGAGCGTGCCGCTGCGGAGATGGTCTGCTACGGTGAATCGGGTATGTCCGTTATGGAGATGAGCCACCGCTCCCCCGATTACGAGGAAATTATAGCATCTGCTCAGAGTTCTCTGCGTAAGCTCATGAATATACCCGACAATTATAAGGTTCTGTTTTTGCAGGGCGGCGCATCTACTCAGTTTGCGTCAGTATGCTATAACCTTCTTACAGGCTCCGGTAAGGCTGATTACGTCGTAACCGGACAGTTCTCCAAAAAGGCAGCTAAGGAAGCTGCAAAATACGGAGATATCAAAATCGTGGCTTCTTCGGAGGATAAGAATAACACATATATTCCGAAGCAGCCACGATTTTGATATCTCCGAAGCTTTCGCGCGAGGATTTCCGTCCCGATGCAGATTATGTACACATCTGTTTCAATAATACCATATACGGAACAAAGTATAACTATATTCCGGATACCGGAGATGTCCCGCTCGTAGCCGATATGTCATCCTGCATTCTTTCAGAGCCGGTCGATGTTTCACGCTTCGGTGTGATCTATGCAGGTGCGCAGAAGAATATGGCTCCCGCAGGAGTTACTGTTGTTATCGTACGCGAGGATCTGCTCGGCCATTGCCGTCCCGAAATGTTCGACTGGAAGCTTATGGCTGACAACGATTCCATGTATAACACTCCTCCCTGCTATCCGATCTATGTTGCAGGACTTGTTTATAAGTGGCTTCTTGAGGATGTCGGCGGACTTGAGAATATGCAGAAGATCAACGTTGAGAAGGCTGCTGTTCTTTACGATTATCTCGACAGTCAGTCTTACTATATCGCTCCCGTTGAAAAGGACGCGCGTTCGATCATGAACGTAACTTTTGTAACAGGCGATCCCGAGCTTGATAAGAAGTTTGCCAAGGAAGCAGGCGCAGCCGGATTTAAGAATATAAAAGGACACCGTTCTGTCGGCGGTATGCGTGCGTCTATATACAATGCTATGCCTACAGAAGGCGTTAAGAAGCTTGTCGAGTTTATGCGCGCTTTTGCTGAGGCAAATCCGAAAAACTGAACTTATTAAATCATAAGGATATACAAATAAATGAAAAATATAAAACTTCTCAATAAGATAGCCCCTGTGGGCATAGATGTTTTCGATAAAACGAAATACAACGTTTCTGATGACGTAGATGCTCCCGAAGGTATAATGGTACGTTCGGCAGATATGCTAAATGCCGAGTTCGGTCCTGAGCTTAAAGCGATCGCACGTGCCGGTGCCGGAGTAAACAATATCCCTGTAAAGCGCTGCGCTGAGGAGGGCATAGTTGTTTTCAATACACCCGGAGCAAATGCTAACGGTGTTAAGGAGCTTACAATATGTGCGCTTCTTCTTGCTTCGCGTAAGATCGTAAAGGGCGTTGAATGGGCAAACACTCTCGCAGGAACAGAGGGCGTTGCAAAGGCTGTTGAAAAAGGTAAATCTGCTTTCGCAGGCGTTGAGCTTGCAGGAAAGACACTCGGCGTTATCGGTCTCGGCGCTATCGGCGGTATGGTCGCAAATGCTGTAAGACACCTTGATATGAATGTTGTCGGATGCGATCCGTATATTTCCGTTGACGCGGCATGGGGACTTTCGCGCAATATCGAAAAGGCTGCAACCTATGACGATATTTATGCTATGTCTGATTATATCACTCTTCACGTTCCTTCAACTCCCGAGACAAAGGGAATGATCAATGCTGAGACTATTGCAAAGATGAAGGACGGCGTCCGTATCGTTAACCTCGCGCGCGGAGATCTGGTCAATACCGATGATCTTAAGGCTGCGCTCGCTTCGGGTAAGATCGCCGCATATGTTACCGATTTCCCGACCGAGGAAACTGTCGGTGTTGACGGTATTATCACGATTCCTCATCTCGGCGCATCTACCGAAGAATCTGAGGATAACTGCGCAGTTATGGCTGCACGTGAGCTTACCGAATTCCTTGAAAACGGTAATATAACAAACAGTGTAAACTATCCGAATGTTTCAATGCCTCATGTCGGCGATGCACGTATCTGCGTAATGCATTCTAATACACCTAATATGCTTTCAAGCATCTCCGGTGTTGTATCGGCACAGAATATCAATATCGAAAATATGATCAACCGCTCAAAGGGCGAGTTCGCATATACGATCATGGAGATCAAGGGAAGCGTTCCTGCTTCTATTGCAGATGATCTGAAAAAGGTTGCAGGAGTTATCCGCGTAAATCTTTTCTGAGTTTATCCGATAGATATAGATGCTAAAACCGCCTGTCTGCTGTACCTAAAAGTACAGCAGACAGGCGGTTGTTTTTTCTAAATATAAAAGACGGGAAAGCAGGTTTGCAATTAATGCAGGTCTGCTTTTTATTGTTGTACAGTTAGTGTATATTAAGCGCAAACCTTATTATGTTACAGATTTCTTGTGCGCGATGTAACAAAATATTGTTTATCGGTCAGATCTTGCCTCTATAATGTCCGCCATCTCACCGACGTTTTTCATTGTGACAACTTCTTTCATCATAAAACGGATGCCGAATGTGCTTTCTACTTCTCCGATCAGGGTAATATGCATAAGCGAATCCCAATCTGAAATATCCGCTGCGGTTGTATTTTCGTTTACCGTAATCGTGTTGTCGTCAAATACGTCGCGAAAAACTTCATTAAGTTTTTCGAATATTTCGTTTCTGCTCATTATAGTGTGTGCCTTTCTTTGCGGTTGCGATGTTTTCAGTTTGTAAGACAGCGTTTTTAAGCTATCTGCGTGTATTGTTTATGCAGCATGCTTATTGTCCTGCCGGGATATTTTGCGGCTTAATTCATCTTGCCGTATGTTATTCATCTGTTTTTGTAATATAGTTTTTTTTCGGAACGAATTTGTCCGGATACATCTCAAAGCGTCCGCCTCCGATCGGAGAAAATCCGAGCTTTTCATAAAGGTCGGAGACCATAGAGTTTTTAGCTGTCGGCAGATATTCGCCTGTAACGCGCGGTGCATTTTCCTTTAGAGCAATTTCTGCTATGCAGCCTGCGGCAAAATCTTCGACTCCGCGCTTCAATACGCGGCAGCTCATGAGCCATGTGTCGATGAAAAGCGACCTGTCAGGTTCGCGTTTCAGAATGATAACGCTTATCAGACCGTGATCTCCGAATTTGTCAGATAGCATGATATAAAAGGTTATATAGCCATTATCCTCAGAGATCCGGCGGATATCGTCTTCTGTATACCGTACTGTTCGCAGATTGAACTGATTGGAACGTTGAGTCAGCTGCGCTATTCTGGAATACCAGAACGGCTCAAAGGAGCGCGCGCAGGCTTTCATATCGAGCGCGGCGAGATATTCACCGTAATCTGATACGGTGGCGGCGAATGCAGTCCGCTCCGATTCCGCACGGTACCTGTCGGTACGTATCAGATCTTCGTCCGAGAATGACGCTGTACCGAATAAGTTTTCACGGCGAAGAAAATCGACATATTCAGCCGGATCCTCCGGCATTTCAGGTACAGTTACCTCAGGAAGCATTTTTCTTACAAGCTCGCGCTCAAACGGATTGTCGTCGATAAAGACCATGCTGTCAAAACCTATATTCAGAGTATCGCGTATGGCGCTTATATTGCTTGCCTTATCCTCCCAATTCGCGACAAATGCCGAGAAATCAGATAGGCGAAGTATCATATCAGGGTGCTTTTCAAACGGTTCTTTTGCGGTAGGCTCGTTGTTTTTAGAGCATACGGCAAGCAGTATGCCCCGATTTTTCAGCTCTTTTAAAAAGCGCTGGAAATCCGAAAATGCATGCCCTGCTCTGAGATCTCCGATCTCTATGTTCCCAATGCCGTCGTCTCCGATGACTCCGCCCCAAAGCGTGCCGTCAAGGTCGAGAATAACGCATTTTTTTACAGATCCCCTTACTGCCTCTATTACGGACACTATTTCCTCAGCCACGACAGGTATCGCCTCAGGCGCATGTGAAAGCTTTGCGATTCCGTAAAGCTTCGGATCGTGTACTGTCTCCCGGCCGACTGTGTTCTGAATAAATCCGAGATCTGCCGTAAAAGCTCTTCCTTCTTCGGAGCAAAGATCCGCGATAAGCATATTCAGTTTGCGCAGCTGATATATAAATGAGCTTTTCAGCATGCTCCCATAGCTGCCGAAAACGCGGTCGTCATATTCGGGGTAGAGTGTTTGGATTATATACAGATTATTTTTTGCGGACAAAAGCTTTTCGTGTATTGTGCGCAGCTTCCGTTCTGTTTCCGACGCAAAGTTGCCGCGTCCGGAGATATCGAGAGCGCAGAAATTTTCATAGAGCTTTTCGGTCGAAAGGAAAAGCAGAACTGCGTCAGGCTTAAATGCATACAGCTCCGAGTGTTCGTCTTCGGTTTGTGCATATATCTGATCGTAATCTGCGTCGAATATTTCAAGTCCGATCCCGTGAAGCCGTCCTGCACCGCGTATGGCTTCGGAAAGATGCTGAGTTGAGCAGTCGCCGAGAACGGCGAGTTTCATTTCGGGAAGCTTTGATATGTCTGTTCTTGCAGCTTTTTTCAGTTCTGTAAGCGTATATTTTGACAGTTTATTTTGTGGCATAGTAAAGCTTTCCTCCGGGTTCGTTTTGACTTGTGATGCAGATGCGTCTTTTCATTATAGCATTTTCGGACTTGTTTAGCAAGGCTTTTCAGCTATACAGTAAAAAAACCGTTCGCCGATAAATTATATTTTTCGCTTTTTGTATTTTGGTAACGGTTTTGTCATAATTTAAGAATATAATATAGGCAATGAAAATGGTACAAGGAGATAATTAAATGAAACTCAATAAATCCGAAAAATTCAGCGGCGTACAAGGACCGCTGCTTACGATAGTCATGGACGGAGTCGGTCTTACCGCGCCCGGAAACGGCAATGCAGTTGAAGCGGCATATACGCCCACACTTGATATGCTTATGAGCAAATATCCTATGGTAAAGCTCAAAGCGCACGGAACGGCAGTCGGTCTGCCATCCGATGACGATATGGGAAATTCCGAGGTCGGCCATAACGCGCTTGGCTCAGGACAGGTATTCGCACAGGGCGCTCTGCTCGTTTCAAATTCGATATCCTCCGGAAAAATGTTTGAGTCCGACACATGGAAGGACGCCGTTAAGAATGTTAAGGATAACGGAAGCACAATGCATTTTCTCGGTCTTTTCTCCGACGGAAATGTTCACTCGAATATAGCGCATCTTCGCAGCATGGTAGAGCGCGCTAAGGCGGACGGTGTTAAAAAGGTAAGAATACATGCGCTTCTTGACGGCCGCGACGTTGGTGAGACTACAGCGCTTGATTATATCGAGCCGTTTGAGCAGTTCCTTGCAGGACTTCGCGACGAGAGCTTCGACTGTCTGATTGCTTCCGGCGGCGGACGCATGAAGATCACAATGGACCGTTACGAAGCTGACTGGTCTATGGTAGAACGCGGCTGGCATACTCATGTACTTGGTGATGCACGCATGTTCGGATCTGCTGCCGAGGCTGTAAACACACTGCGCGAAGAGACTCATGCGATCGACCAGGATCTCGATCCGTTTGTTATTGCAAAGGACGGCGCTCCGGTCGGAACTGTCGGGGACGGCGATACCGTTATCTTCTATAACTTCCGCGGAGACCGCTCGCTTGAGATCTCCCGTTCTTTCGAAGAGGGCGATTCGTTCGATAAATTTGACAGAGTCCGCGCTCCGAAGGTTTACTATGCAGGAATGCTCGAATATGACGGCGATCTTCATATCCCGTCGCACTATCTTGTAAATCCGCCTGAAATTTCAAATACTCTCGGCGAATATCTTACCGATACGGGTATCTGTCAGCTCGCTATTTCGGAGACTCAGAAGTACGGCCATGTTACCTACTTCTGGAACGGAAATAAATCGGGCAAATTCTCGGAAGAGCTTGAGGACTATATCGAGGTTCCGAGTGATGTAATTCCTTTCGATCAGCGTCCGTGGATGAAGTGCGCAGAGATTACCGACAAGCTTATCGAGATGCTTAAATGCGGAAAATACAAATATCTCCGCTGCAACTACCCGAACGGAGATATGGTCGGACATACGGGAAATTATGAGGCGACAATTATAAGCGTAGAAGCGCTCGATCTTCAGCTTGCACGTATTCTTCCGGTCATTGACGAGCTTCACGGAGCGATAATCATTACTGCGGATCACGGAAACGCTGACGAGATGTATGAGATAGACAAAAAGACTAAGGCTCCGAAGCTCAGTGCTTCGGGAACTCCGAAAGCAAAGACCAGCCACACGCTGAATGCCGTTCCGTGTATTATTTATGATAACTTTACGTCGGATCGCTACACCGTAAAGGCTGACGGAGCATACGGACTTTCCAATGTTGCGGCTACTACCGTAAATCTTCTCGGATACGAAGCTCCCGATATGTGGGATGATTCTATCATTGAATTGAAGTAAATTGTAGATACGGGGAAGCTTGCAATGTATTAATGAAGCCTGACGGATTAGACAAATGACTGATGCAGCACTTGACACTTTCGACGCCGTTTTCTTTGAAAACTTTTCTGTTTTTTCCGGAACCGGATCATCGCCTGTGACAGCTTCAACATCTTAATATATAGAAATGCTTCAATACAAAACTTTATGTCCGAATTTATAACAGAATGGAGATTATCAGTATGGATATACCAGTAATAAAAAAGGCTCAGACTCTTATGTTCTCACCGGAAAACATAGACGGTACGCCGGGAGGAGGCAGCCGTGGGACAGCGATGGAAAAAATAAATC
>CALGZV010000133.1 GCA_937934385.1 uncultured Clostridia bacterium
CACAAGTCCGGGAACAACAAGCACGGTATCACAACCGAGAAGTGCGGCAATATCTATCTGACGGCGCGCGATCTCCTCGCTTTTTGCTCTTGTTTGTGCATCGTTTGCCGACATCGGACAGTCCCAGTACAACGAAGTTGCAACACTGTACAGCTCAATCCCCGAATTTTCAGCCTGCTTTCTTATTTCAAGTATCTGTTCATCCGTAGTTTGCAATGTGATCTCGCCCCCGGCATCAAGAGTAACCTCTACTCCGTCAAAGCCGCATTTCTTTGCATACCCGAATGCCTCGCGGTATGTCTTTCCCGAATACGCCCAATAGCTTATGCCTTTTTTCATAATTATTTCCTCCGTTTAAGATATATTGTATTATATAAGGACTCTGTTTTCGGGGTAATATGGTTAATAATACCTTTTATATCAGTATAGCATTTCGGTCTCAGATTTTCAATCATATGAAATATTTTTTATAAATATACAAAGAACCGTCAGGACATTTTGTCCTGACGGTCAAACGTTTTACTTTTCCGAATCAGCCTTGCACGGCTTTTCGGGTGACGCGCATAGCAGGAAGCAGAGCGGTACCGAAAGAGATTCTGCGATATCGTCTAAAAGTCCGATATCGGGATAGCTCTCTCCGCGTTCCCATTTGGAAACTGCCTGTGCGGTAACGAACAGACGGTCGGCAAGCATGCGCTGAGTCATGTTACTTGCTTTTCTGCTTTCCGCAATACGCGAGCCTATGTTTAATATGTCGCACATAAAACCTCACGTATCGCAAAGGATCCGGCAGACGGCCGCCGAATACCCTTACAGTCGGGCGGTTCTATCTCCGATCCTCCGTGGGAGCAGAAGCAAAACCGTCATAAATCGTTTCAAACGTATACATTATAACGTGTTCCCTCCTTTCATAAATTTGTTTCCGCGGTAACTTAATTATAGATGTTGTGTCTGTTTTTGTCAATCAACTTACAGTTTATTTTTATATTTTTTCTTTAATGTCAGTACCGATCGGTAATTCTTAAATATAATTTCAGTTAATAAAAAATATAATCACAAACAAAAAATCTCTCAATATTTATGAGAGATTTTTTTGTTTACAGTACTTGAATATAATTCAAAATAAAATAATTATCCTTATGGCTTACCGCTGTACTTTGCTTATCAACCAACTTCTCCATTGAGCATCTGATATACGCCGTTAAAATAGTCATACTCACTTGTTTTCTCCTCAAATTTCGAAGACAGTTCGGCACTGCAATCCTTGATCTGAGCAATATCGGCGGCATTCAGCATATCTTCTGACATTGCATAGCGAGTCATATAAAATAAGCAAGACAGACGATCCAAGCGAGTCTGCCTCAGCGACTCCGAATCAGATTCATTTAGAAGTGCGTCAAACTTCTCCGGATCCTCGGAAATCGAATCTGTATAATATTCATACAGTGCAGCAAGTTCTTCTGAAAAGTCAGGTCTTTTAAACAACTCTTTCAGGCCGTTATGCCTTCTTATAACAGGTCCAAATGAATCAACACGAAGATCATTAGTATAAGATAATGCATCATTCGCAAGAGGATAGTCTATGCAGGTAAGCATAAGCTGACGAGTCGTCATTTCACTGAGAATATCCTCCGGTATCTGACAGGCATCTAACATCTGTCCATGAGAGGTAAACTCTTTCCACTGTTCAGGCGTTTTCCGCGGTGTGACCGGATATTCATATATTTCTCCATCCGACAGATATGCCGAAAGCGCCGTTTTTTCAGACGGAGATGTACCTGCCGTTACTTCAGTATCCGGCGCCTTGGTTTCCTCAGGAAATAAAGCATTTATACCGATAACTGACGCAGAAATCAAGGCTGCCGCACATAATGACGAACATAATACTATAACACTTGACTTTTTCATAAGAAATCTCCTTTATTTAATAAATAATTTTAAAAAGGGCAAACGCACAGGTAAATCCACACAGACAGCAAGAGGCGTCTGTTTTTTTATGCTTAAGAGGAATCGTTTAATTTTTTTAAAGATATCTGCACTTTTCATTAGCCAACATTGATTTATTCGCAGAAGTTCTCCGTTAAATAACCTAAATAATATCGGAATTTTATTTGCCGGTATCTTATATGGTAAATATACAACAAAAAAGCACAAATGTCAATAATATTTCTTGCAATAATTTCAAAAAATATTGTATTTTCAATAAATTATAAAAAATTCACTAATAAATAATGTTAAATCATATTATATAAACTATTTAAACATATCAGATATATTCTCATACTGAATTTAATGCAAAAAATATCACATATAATACAGAGATAAAAAAGAGGCTGTTAAAAGCCTCTTTTTTATATGATATTCAATTCTGAATTACAGCGTTGCCGCCATAACAGCCTTTATGGTATGCAGGCGGTTCTCGGCCTCGTCGAATACGATCGATCTGTCGCTTTCAAACACCTCATCGGTAACCTCCATACAGTCGATACCGAATTTTTCATATATATCAGCGCCGACAGAAGTTTTCAGATCGTGAAAAGCGGGCAGGCAATGCATGAAACGGCATCCGTCCCCTGCGATATCCATAAGCTTCTTCGTAACACGGTACGGCGAAAGCTCGGCTATACGCTCTGCCCACACTTCGGCAGGCTCTCCCATAGATACCCATACGTCGGTATAGATAACATCAGCACCTGAGACAGCCTTTTCCGGTTCGGTAATAAATTCAACCGTTGCTCCGGTCCGCGCAGCAATATCGCGGCAGACTGCGGTAAGCTCTGCATTCGGAAAATACTTTTCGGGAGCGCATGCAACGAAATTCATACCCATTTTAGCGCATCCCACCATGAGAGAATTTCCCATATTATAACGTGCATCTCCCATATATACAAGCTTGCGTCCGCGCAGCGATCCGAAATGCTCTTTAACGGTAAGAAAATCGGCAAGTATCTGAGTCGGATGAAATTCGTTTGTAAGTCCGTTCCACACGGGAACACCCGCATATGAAGCAAGTTCCTCAACAATATCCTGACCGTATCCGCGGTACTCAATACCGTCGAACATACGGCCGAGAACGCGCGCCGTATCTGCGATGCTCTCTTTTTTTCCGATCTGAGAGCCTGACGGATCGAGATAGACCGGATGCATACCGAGATCCGATGCAGCGACTTCAAATGCACAGCGCGTACGCGTACTTGTCTTTTCAAAAATCAGAGCAATATTTTTTCCGGCGCAAAGCTTATGTTCAACGCCGTTTTTTTTCTTCTGCTTAAGCTCAGCAGCAAGATCAATCAGACCTTCTATCTCCTCTGGAGTAAAATCGAGAAGCTTCAGAAAGCTTCTGTTTTTAAGTGAAATCATCAGTCATTTCCTTTCTTTAATAATGGGACGGCCGTATAACCAAACATTATGTCAGAGGTCTGACCGCCGATTAAAAATCAACAATTACAGCATGTACAATATCGGAGCGTCCTTTTTTTACTATTAATTGAACCGCATGCCCGGTAAAAACAGCAGTCTGCCTGTTTACGCGCGGCGGCACAATACATAATAACCGCAGCAGCGTCTGCTTACAGGCAGACTGAAAATATAACTGTGGGCAAGATGTCCCCCGTCTCTACAGGCGGGATCCATATTTGCAATCAGTAGGAGTACGATCTCCTGCTGATTGTTTCCCCGGTGAACGGCGGGCGAAGCCCTTACCCAATAATTTCAGTATACTGTTTCTTGCAATACCTCTTCCAGGCTCACAGAACCTTGGCAAGAAACGATCTCAGACGTTCGCTTTTGGGCGCACCGAAGATCTGTTCAGGCGTACCGTCCTCGGCGATCACTCCGTCGTCAAGGAAGAGAACGCGGCTCGATACCTCGCGTGCGAATCCCATCTCGTGAGTAACGACTACCATCGTCATTCCTTCGGAAGCAAGCGTCTTTATAACGTCGAGTACCTCTCCGACCATCTCAGGATCGAGCGCAGAAGTAGGCTCGTCGAACAGCATGACGTCCGGTTCCATGCAAAGCGCTCTGACGATCGCAACGCGCTGCTGCTGTCCGCCCGAAAGCTGTCTGGGATATGCATCTGCACGATCGGCAAGTCCTACTCTGCCGAGAAGCTCAAGAGCTTTCGCCTCCGCTTCATGCTTAGACTGCTTTTTAAGCATCATCGGAGCGCAGGTAAGATTCCCCATAATAGTCATATGCGGAAAAAGCTCAAAATGCTGAAATACCATTCCCATTTTACGACGGTGCATATTTATGTCCACCTTTTTATCGGTCAGATCGTTGCCTTCGAATATGATACTTCCGCCGGTCGGATGCTCAAGCATATTAAGGCATCTGAGAAAGGTTGATTTACCGGATCCTGACGGACCGATAACGCATATAACCTCGCCTTTCTTTATCTCGGCATTTATACCTTTAAGCACCTCGGTGCCGTGAAAACTTTTTCTGAGGTCTTTAACGCTTATCACTCTTTCCGAGCCTCCTTTCAAGTGCATGCAGAAGCTGCGTAAGAATAATTACAAGCACAAGATATACTACCGCAACGGCAAGCAGTGAATTAACCGAATCGTATGTATTGTTACGTACAAGATTTCCGGCTCTCGTAAGATCGACGACCGCTACATATCCGGCAACCGACGTCTCTTTGAGAAGCGCTATAAGTTCGTTTCCTATCGCGGGAAGAATATAACGGATAGCCTGAGGGAATACGATCTTGCGCATTGCCTGAAGCTTCGACATTCCGAGACTTCTTCCGGCTTCCATCTGATGAGGATCCACGGCATTTATACCGCTTCGTATAAGCTCAGCCATATATGCGCCTGAGTTAATACCGAATGTCAGTATTGCAACTGTAACTCCGTCTGCCGAAGTCATTATTATAAAGAAAAAGATAAGCAGAAGAACAACGATCGGTATTCCGCGGATAACGGTCGTATATATGTCACAGATAAAAGCAAACGGCTTCATTACCGGAGTATCTTCTGCAAAATACTTAATTACAGCAATGACCGTACCTATCAAAACCCCGATACAAAGCGCGCCGAGAGTTATTATTATAGTATTTTTAAAGCCTTCGAGAAAGAGGTTATAATATTTCGTTTCAATAAATGTCTCATACAGCTTGTCAAGCCATCCCCTGAGAGGGGATAAAATTACGTCCAAATTCCGATCTCCTTTCAAAAAGCCGGTTTAAGAAACACAGGGGCTGCCGCCCGGACAGCCCCTTATATATGCTATCAGTTATTTTCCGTAGGAGATACGTAAGGCGCGTCGTATCTTTCAAAAATTTCTTTAACGGTTCCGTCCTTAACAAGATCAGCAAGGACCTTGTTAATTTCAGCAACGAGATCTTCGCTTCCGAAGCAGCACGCAAACGCGTAAGGCTCTGTCGTCATAGCCTCGTCGAGGATAACAAGCTTCGAATCGTTCTCTGCATTGTATGCCGCAACCATCTCTATTGCAGTAAGATTATCGATTACCCATGCGTCTACCTTACCTGTAGTAAGTGCGGTCTGAGCATCGCTGTTAGCCTGGAATGAACTGAGAGCATAACCCTGCTTACCGCAGAATTCCTCAGCCGTTGTTCCGCTCTGAACGGATATCTTTTTGCCGTCAAGGTCAGCCTTTGCCTTTATCGGGCTGTTTTCGGTAACAACGATAGACTGCTCTGCGAGACAGTAAGAATCGGTAAAGAGCGTATTCTTCTCACGGTCGGGCGTAATTGTAATACCGGAAACACCGACATCATATTTTGCAGCCTGTACGCCGGGGAGGACGGAATCGAAGTCCATCTGCTCGATCTTCAGCTTGACTCCGAGCTTTTCGCATATGATATTGAGAATATCGATCTCGATACCTTCAACATTTCCGTTGTTAAGCTCCTCAAACGGAGGGAAGTCAGGGCTTGTAGCAATGACAAGCTCTCCTGCGGATTTAACCTGCTCAAGTGTTTTTCCTTTTTTACCGCAGCCTGTAAAGCAAGCGGTAAGCATTGCTGCCGCTGCAGCAAAAGCAATGATCTTTGTGATCTTTTTCATTTCTTTTTCTCCTTATTTATATTTTTTATAGGGTATACTGTTTATTAAAATACAAACCGGTCTGAAAAGTCCGGTAAAGACAGGACAAACAGCGGTCTTTATTTTTATAATTACTTTATCGCATTTCTGACATACGAGATCTGAGCTTCAACAGAGCCTACTGAAGTTCCGCCTTCGCTTATCCTCTTCGAAACACAGGTGTCAAGAGATATCTCCTCAAACAGATCCTCTTCAAAACATTCATGAAACGTCTTGTATTCGGAAAGAGGCAGTGTTTCAAGCACATGTCCGGTTTGAGTACATTTCGCAACGATCTGACCGGAAAGCTTGTATGCCGTTCTGAAAGGAAGTCCCTTTTTAACAAGATAATCGGCAAGGTCGGTAGCGTTTATAAATCCGGTCTGAGCCGCCTTTTTCATGGATTCGGTGTTTGCCTTCATGGTAGATATCATTCCGGTAAATACACGCAAACACATTTTGACAGTATCGCAGGCGTCAAACACGCCCTCCTTATCCTCCTGCATATCCTTGTTATATGCGAGCGGAAGTCCCTTGAGTGTTGTAAGAAGTCCCATAAGATCGCCGTATACACGTCCGGTCTTTCCGCGGACAAGCTCTGCCATATCGGGATTTTTCTTCTGCGGCATGATAGAAGAACCGGTAGTAAATGCATCGGAAAGTTCAACAAATCTGAATTCCCAGCTCGACCAAAGTATGATCTCCTCAGAGAAGCGAGAGAGATGCATCATAAGGATCGAAAGCGCAGATAAAAGTTCGGCACAGAAATCGCGGTCGGATACTCCGTCGAGCGAATTGAGACATATTCCGTCAAAGCCGAGACGCTCAGCCTCGAATCTTCTGTCGGTATCATATGTCGTACCTGCGAGCGCGCAGCAGCCTATCGGAGAAACATTCATTCTTCCGCGGCAATCGCCGAGACGCCCGGTATCACGCAGAAGCATCATAGCATATGCCATGAGCTGATGGCCGAAGGTCACCGGCTGCGCTCTCTGCAAATGGGTATATCCGGGCATGATCGCAGACCTGTATTCCTCCGCCTTATCTGTAACGGCAGCTATAAGCCCCCGAATAAGTCCTGTTATCTCATCTATCTCATCGCGGAGATACATACGAACGTCAAGCGCTACCTGATCGTTTCTGCTTCTTGCGGTATGCAGTTTTTTTCCGGTATCGCCTATGCGCGACGTAAGAACCTGTTCGACGAACATGTGTATGTCCTCGCAGGACGGATCGATCTCAAGCGCTCCGCTTTCAAGATCAGACAAAATCTTTTCAAGACCGTCTATCAGCGCAGCTGCTTCTTCCTCTGTTATAATTCCTTTTGCGCCGAGCATTGCCGCGTGCGCCATACTTCCGGTAATATCCTGACGGTACATACGGCTGTCGAATCCGATCGACGAATTAAAATCGTCAGCAAGCTTGCTCGTCACGCCGTCGGTTCTTCCCGCCCACATTTTTGACATTGCCATTAAAAAATCCTCTTAATAAAATCCGTATTCCCCTGCCCGTACGGGCAGGGGTATGCTCTGTATATTGTAATAATTATTTATCCGCAGCAACATCCGCATATGCTTTTTTAATCATACGGCAACCGCAGGGATATTCCGTACCTTATTACTTATTGCCGTCAACCATTGCCTGAACCTGCGTAGGCAGACCGAACAGGTTAATAAATCCTGTAGCGTCAGTCTGATCGTAATCGCTCTCGCCGAAGGTTGCGATCTCCTCGCTGTAAAGAGTGTAGTCGCTCCATGCGCCTGCATTGATCATATTACCCTTGTAGAGCTTAAGTCTTACCTTACCGGTAACCTTTTCCTGTGTTTTATCAACAAATGCGGAGAGCGCTTCGCGGAGGGGCGAGAACCACAGACCGTTATATACAAGCTCCGCGAATGTTACAGAGAGCTTCTGCTTTTCATGCATGGTAAGCTTATCGAGACAGAGCGATTCAAGAACGCTGTGCGCCTTGTAGAGAATAGCTCCGCCGGGAGTTTCGTAAACGCCGCGGCATTTCATACCTACAAGACGGTTCTCTACGATATCAATGATTCCGACACCGTTCTTTCCTCCGATCTCATTGAGCCCCAGAATGATATTCTTCGCGCTCATCTTCTCTCCGTCGAGAGCAACCGGTACGCCTTTATCAAAGTCGATAGTAACATATGTAGGAACATCGGGAGCGTTTATAGGAGAAACGCCCATCTCAAGGAATCCCTCTTTCTCGTACTGCGGCTCATTGCCTGTATCCTCGAGATCGAGTCCTTCATGCGAGAGATGCCAGAGGTTCTTGTCTTTTGAATAGTTTGTCTCGCGGTTTATCTTCAGCGGTACATTATGTGCCTCAGCATACTCGATCTCCTCGTCACGGGATTTGATATCCCATTCACGCCACGGAGCGATTATAGGCATATTAGGAGCAAAATACTTCACAGCAAGCTCGAAACGAACCTGGTCATTTCCCTTTCCTGTGCAGCCGTGGCAGATCGCGTCAGCGCCCTCTTTCTTTGCGATATCAACAAGTGCCTTAGCGATACAGGGACGTGCATGGCTCGTTCCGAGAAGGTATTCCTCGTAAACAGCTCCTGCTTTCATTGTAGGGATAATATAGTTGTCAACATAATCGTCGGTAAGGTCAAGTACATAGAGCTTGGAAGCGCCTGTTTTCTTTGCTTTTTCCTCAAGTCCGTCAAGCTCATCTGCCTGTCCGACGTTTCCGGATACTGCAATGACTTCACAGTTATTGTAGTTTTCCTTCAGCCACGGAATAATAATCGATGTATCAAGTCCGCCGGAATATGCAAGCACGACCTTTTTTATATTTTCCTTATTTACCTTATTCATTGTTTTTTCCTCCCACGCATGTGGTCAATTGAATTTTTATGCATTAATTATACACCGTATTCCGGCGAAAGTCAATAGCATTTCGAATAAATATTCAGATTTTAATGAATATTTATTGTATATATGCATAAATACATACCTCGTTCGGCATAAGAAAAATTGTATCACATATCGTCAGAAAATGCAATACCCATGTTGTATAAAAAAGTAATTTTTACGTATTTTTTTACATTATTCAATACTGTTTCACAAAGATGCTGTACACAAGACTCCGCTCTGTAAATACAGTTCGTCCATACATAAAAACGAAATTAAACACACAGTTAAAAATTTTTCTTGCCAACCGTGCCGAAGCGTGATAAAATAAAACGATAGGATATATTCAATACTCCCTATTTACATGAATACGGTGCGATGGTTTCGCAAAGCAAACTTCGAAACCGTATCCGTAACAAAAGAGGACTGTTATTTAAAAATATATTCCGATATCTCCCGCGGAGACACAATATTATTATGAGAAAAACACCGATAATAACTGAATATGAAATACATCCGGATCCGGACAGACTGTATACAGGCACCGGTCGGCGGATGCCTGTACGTGCCGCGATCGTTTCCGACCTGCACGGCCGCTCTGCCGCAGACATTATAAAAATACTCGGTATGTTAAAACCGGATATTATCCTTGCGCCCGGAGATATACTCGAACTGAAAGACAGAGGATATCCGCACGGAGCTTCATTTTTAATGCAGGCGGCCTCGATCTCCCCGACATACTATTCAACCGGAAATCATGACAAAATTCTTTCGGACAGCGAGATCAAAACACTCGAAAACGCAGGAGTCAGCATTGTAGGCGATAAAACCGAAACATTTACAAAGGGCGCCGCAAAGCTGAATATAACCGGACTTCCGTCAGCCTTCCGCAGTGACGGCAAAGAGGACAAAGCGACGACCGTTTTCAACATGTTCTCATGCTCCGGTATTCCCGAAAACCTGCTGTTGATCGATCGAAAGCGGCTTAAATGTTTCGGAGATCTCGACGGATGCAAGCTTCTGCTTTGCCATCATCCCGAATACTACGACAGCTTTGTAAAACCGCTTGACATAGATATAATATGCAGCGGCCATGCGCACGGCGGTCAGATAAGACTGTTCGGAAAGGGGATTTTCGCGCCGGGGCAGGGGTTCTTTCCGAAATATACCTCCGGAGTATATGACGGCAGACTTGTAGTAAGCCGCGGGCTCGTCAATCATTCATTTGCACCGAGGCTGTTTAATCCCACTGAAATAGTAGTGCTGACGATAGGCTGACTGTCTGAAAATATGATAACAGATAATCCGTAAAAATACATTTTAAAGATAACATATATTTATCAGGTGCATATTGTATATATAATGAATTTAAATCGGAACAACGCTCTGCTTTGCTCGCAAAGAGCAGAGCCTGCGACAGATTGCAACCGGCACAGGGAGCGTTAGCTCCTCGGAACCCGCC
>CALGZV010000134.1 GCA_937934385.1 uncultured Clostridia bacterium
TATTTATCTGATATTTTCAAGAGGGTTACAATATTTTGCCGGAAAAACTTTTTTAAACAAGTATCTGAAAGTTATCTGATTTCGGGTGAATTTCCGTTTGATTCTTATGAAGAACCGGGCAGATGTGTTTTTTGTGCGCACATCTGTCCGGTATTTTATTTAATCTATATTGAAGGGTGTGAACCTTTAATGTCAGATCCAAGCGGAACAAAAATGACAACCGAATATTATTAAAAGACTGTATTTGCTTTTTACCGCGGGATCGCTTAATTCGGAGCAATCTCTCGGATAAAGAAAGCACCGCAGCGGAATACGAGAGATTGGCGTCTCCCGTATCCGAACTCAGGGTTGGTGTGAACAACACCTAAGTCACTTCTACGGTAAAGGATATGATAACACATTTTCTCCGAATTGTCAACAGCGTTGACGGATTTCAGAGGAAATAAACGCAGCGAAACGTGAGAAGCGGCTAACTCTCGTGTCCGTGCTTGGGGTTGCCCAGACAACACCCAAGCTTTACTGCGAAAAATACGGTATTATTCTCTTGAAAAATCAGCACACTCTGCTTGATTTCAGAGAAGATGAACGCGGCGAAACGTGAGAAACGGCTAATTCTCGCGTCCGTGCCTGGGGTTGACGCAGACAATACCCGAGCTTTACTGCAATAAAAATTCCGTAACGTATTAAAGTTACATATCTTTTACGCAGCAGCGTGCTGTAAGCTTACAGTCTTTGAACCTATAAAGATAAAGTGTTGTGAACGAATGTGCATTTGGACGAAGTTTTTTGCCGGATGACGGACGCTGTGCGTCCTACACCTCATTCGAGCGGCTGCGCCGCCCACTTTTTCCCCAAAGGTGCGACTGAATTTTCCCTTTAATAAATTCGTACACGCACCTTTCGAAATCATATTTGCTATGCAAATATGATTCCCAGATTCGGGAAAAATGAAATGGGGAAAGCCTGTAATTGCAAACTCGTCAGTTTCTTCCCTACTTTAAGGGAAAGACAGAAAACTTCGGCACGCCGCGTATTTGACGCGTCCGGACAGGACCAAAAAATATTTATCAGGGTTTTTGCGCCGGTGCGTATTATACGCGATAGTTCACAGTTCTGAGTTCTCCGCTCCCGCTTGTTTTTATCCGGGAGTTTAGCTTATACGTTCGCTTCAGCGGATGTATTTATAGGCGGCTGACTTTCGTCAGCCGCCTTTTTATACGCATAAAAGGTGCTGAAAATGTTTTTACTAAGCTGCACAGAAAAAACATATTTACAAATTTAGAACAACATAGGGTGAGCCTGACAAGCTCAGTAACACTTCTAAGCCATTCCCTCAAAGGAGCAGCCTTGACGGATTTGGCAATTCTCCTGCGTAAAATTAAATTTTGTTATTCGAATATCCGTTTCCGATTATTGCGCCTTCGATACTGTCCGCAAGCTCTGAGCAAAGCTCACTGCTCTGCGCCTCAACAGTTATTCTTATCACAGGCTCGGTGCCGCTCTTACGGATAAGCAGCTTACCTTTTCCGATGAGCCTTTGCTCAGCCCGCTTCGCCGCACGCACAACTTCGGGATCGTGCAGCGCCGAGTCACGGTCGTATGCACGCACATTTTTCGTAACCTGCGGATACATATAAAGTCCGTCGTACAGCTCAGATGCGCGTCCGCCTTTCTGTGCAAGCAGTCTTGCAAGCATTATTGCCGTAACAAGACCGTCTCCTGCCGTTTCGTATTCGGGTATTATAATGTGTCCGCAGCTCTCTCCTCCGAGACAAACTCCGCTGCGGCGCATCTCCTCGCTGACATTGCGGTCACCCACGTCGGTAAGCCGCAGAGCTATTCCTTTTTCGGCAAATGCTTCTCTCAGTCCGATGTTCGACATTACCGTCGAAACGACGGTATCTCCCGCAAGCTTTCCGCGCTCCTTCATATCGCAGCCGAGAATATACAGTATATGATCTCCGGTAATAATGCCGCCGTTTTCATCAACAGCGATGCACCTGTCCGCATCTCCGTCAAATGCAAAACCGATATCAAGATGTTTTTCACGTACAAATTCCGAAAGCGTCTGCGGCGAAGTTGAACCGCATTTCCGATTGATATTGAAACCGTCCGGCGAATTTTCTATAGCGAATGTCTTTGCGCCGATAGCTTCAAATATTTCCTCTGCCATTCCCGACGCACTTCCGTTTGCAGTGTCGAGTCCTACTTTCAGCCCGCCGACGCCGTCTCCGCCAAGTCCGATCAGATGCTTTATATATTCCTGACACCCGGCTTCATAGTCAACGGCTACACCGATATCGCCGCGCATTGCCGGAGAAAACACATCCGTCATTCCGTCCATTCCGTCGAGATACATTTCCGCACCTGCGACTGTTTCATCTCCGGTCTTTCCGCCGATTCCGTCTATCAGCTTTATACCGTTATCGTAAAACGGATTATGGCTCGCCGATATCATTATCCCGCAGTCAAAGCCGCCGCTGCATACGGCATACGACACCGACGGAGTTGTCGTCACATGCATAAGATAAGCGTCCGCGCCGACTGACATAAGTCCTGCGGCAAGCGCATATTCAAGCATAAAACCGGACCACCGTGTGTCCTTTCCTATCACAGCGCGGCAGCGATGCTCTTTTCCGAAGCAGATACCGAGATACCGTCCGATCTTAAATGCATGCTCTGCCGTAAGTTCCGTTCCGGCCTCACCGCGGAAGCCGTCTGTTCCGAAATATTTTCCCATAAGCTGTCCTTTCTCCGCTCACTCCACGGTAACTGATTTCGCAAGATTTCTCGGCTTGTCGATATCGCGGCCAGCCAAGATACAGCGCTGTACGGTATGCGATAAGCTGCGCCGCCGTCGCAGCAGGCATCGGCATGAAAAGCTCGCTTACCTGCGGAAGCCTTATAATGCTGTCGGCTGCATTTTCAGGAACTTTGATATTTTCACTGCACAGAAGAGTGACACGTGCGCCGCGGCACCTGACTTCGTCGATACTGCTCAGCATTTTATCGCAGAGACTCTCCTGCGTCAGAAATGCAAAAACAGGAGTTCCGTCGCTTATAAGAGATATTGTCCCGTGCTTCAGTTCGCCTGCCGCATAAGCCTCGCAGTGTATATACGATATTTCTTTGAGCTTAAGCGCCGACTCAGCGCATATTGCATAGTCCGCGCCGCGCCCTATAAAAAATATGCTTTCCGCTCCGCTGATGCTCCGCGCAGCTTCTGTGCATATGCCGTCAAGCTCAAGCGCCCGCGCTATCGCCTCCGGTACTCTACTTTCAAGCTCAGCCGCAAAGCTTCTTATCCGGAACGCTTCCGCGCACATGTGCGAGCCTGAGAGAAAGCAGATAAAGCGCGGCAAGCTGAACTTCGTATGCCTTTGTACTTGCTACGGCGATCTCCGGACCTGCAAGAGTGTATATAACACAGTCCGCCTCCGTCGCAATGACCGAGCCGGGAACATTGACGACCGCAAGGATATACGCTCCGCGCGATTTTGCAAGCCGCATAGCGGCGACGGTATCGGCAGTCTCGCCCGACTGCGATATAACGACGGCAAGCTCATTTTTTCCGATTATCGGCTCGCGGCATCGGAATTCGGAGGCGATCTCCACACTGACAGGAACACGTGCAAGCCGTTCTATCGCGTATTTTCCCACAAGTCCCGCATGCATGGCGGTTCCGCAGCCTATCATGTAAATATGCTCAAACGACGCAAGCCGCATGTCGGTAAGTACGTTCCCGCCTATGCACGGAAGTCCTCTGCGCACAGCTCCGCTGACGGTTCGCATGACCGCCTGCGGCTCCTCATGTATCTCTTTGAGCATGAAATGCGGATATCCGCATTTACTCACCGCTTCCGCAGTAATTACCGATCGCTCAGGCGTTTTTTCGACATTTTCTCCGCTTTCCGAATAAAAGTTTATCCCGTCACGAGAAACAACCGCAAGCTCGCCGTCTGCAAGGCGGTAAAACTCATCTGCATGCCCGGCTACAGCCGACATATCAGACATTATATAGTTGCCGTCCGCGCCGCATGCAGCTATAAGCGGACTCTCACGTTTAAGTGCATATATCTCTCCCGGGCGGTCTGCAAACACCGCGCCGATAGCATAAGAGCCGCGAAGTTGCTCCGCGGTGCGCCTCAGCGCAAGTATCGGATCGTGCGTTTCCGAATAAAAAAGATCGGTCAGCTTTGCCGCCGCTTCGGTATCGGTCTGCGAGTAAAAATCATAGCCCTTGTCTTTCAGCATTCCGCGAAGCTCTGCGAAATTGCCGATTATCCCGTTGTGAACGATTTGAACCGCACATGTCCCGTGCGGATGCGCGTTTGTATCGTTCGGAGCGCCGTGCGTCGCCCAGCGCGTATGACCGACACCGCAGCCGGAAACGAGCGTATCAGACAGCTCCCCGATCCTTTCTTTAAGTGCGTCAAGCCGCCCTGCGGCTTTCCCCGTTTTCAGCCCCCCGCCGTCGAAAACGGCGATTCCCGCCGAGTCGTATCCCCTGTATTCAAGCGACGAAAGTCCCTCAAGTATCCGCTGCACCGCGTCCGCCGTGCCTGTATATCCTATAATTCCGCACACATGTATCACACGCCTTTCCGAATTTTTCTGTACAGCGGACAGTACCCCTGCCGTCCGCTTATTTTCTTCTATCCTGTACCGCCCGCGGCGCTTCAGTCAGACTGATTTTCCCGACAATATGCCGGATAAAGCAATTATCTGACAATATCGCCGCCGCGCGGCTTTTTATCCGCACCGTCCCGCCCGGACGGCCGCTTCGCCGCTATATCATCCGCAGACTTAAATATACAGCTGTCCGGAATATATCCTCTGACGAGCGAGAGCGGATATACCGTGCAGTTTTTCCCGATAACAGCGCCGGGGCAAAGCACGCTTCCGCAGCCTATCTCGCTGCCGTCTCCGACTGCCGCACCGAACTTACGCCGTCCGGTTCCGATCCTGCTGCCGAGCGACGCGACGGTTACCTCTGTTTTGTCGCATTTGACATTCGATGTGACCGCGCCTGCGCCGAGATGCACCTTGTAACCGAGAACGGAATCACCGACATAGTTATAATGCGGAATCTGCACACAGTCAAAAAGAATACTGTTTTTAACCTCTGTCGAATTACCTACGACGCACTCATTTCCGATTACCGCGTTTCCTCTTATATAAGCGCAATGGCGTATCTCGGAATACTCTCCGATAATACACGGCGCGGATATAGACGCCGTCGCGGCGATGCGCGCGCTTTTAGCCGCCCATACTCCGTCCGCTATCTGCAAAAAACCGCACACCGAGGCAAGCTCCGGTATAAGTCCGCCGATACCGTCAAGCGCCTGCCACGGATACTTGTACATTTCAAGATACCGCGCCGCCGCGGTATGACTGAGATCAAAAAGCTCTGATATTTTCATTATTTTTCCCCGTAAATTTTCATATAAGTTTATTATATACAGTGCAGGCTAAAACTTGCATATAACGGCAAAAAAATTTGTGATATACCCTGATGTATCAGCTTATTTTGATTGACTGCGGAATATTTAATTATAAAAAGATAATAAATGCAGAAAATAATGTCAATCATAGCTGTAAACCGTTATGAAAATAATTCACGGAAAATTTTTCTTTTTTAAGTAAAAAAATATAAATCCGGAACGTTATTGGAACGCCCTGGGAATATATACGGAACATGCTTTTGATATAATTCATTATAAATAAATAAGCTATAGGCTTGCTTAAATATTTTGGAGGAATTTTATTATGTACTTTGAAACAATCGCTAAGATTATCGCTGAACGCACAGGATGTGATGTTTCCGCAGTAAAACCCGAAAGCACCTTTGCAGAACTCGGAATTGATTCTCTCGACACCGTAGAGCTTCTCATGAGCCTTGAGGACGAGATCGGCGTTGAGATCGAGCTTGATCAGAAGGTTGAGACAGTAGCTGACCTTGACAGCTTCATCCAGAGCAAGACTCAGGCATAAACAGTCATGATAAAGTCAGAAATTTGTGAGATGCTCGGTATAAAGTACCCCGTATTTCAGGGTGGAATGGCTTGGATCGCTGACGGAAAACTGGCCGCCGCCGTCTCTGAGGGCGGCGGTCTCGGTATTATCGCGGCGGGAAACGCCCCCGGAGAATATGTACTTGAGCAGATAAAAATTGCAAGATCGCTCACCGACAAGCCTATCGGTGTTAATATAATGCTTATGAGTCCGTTTGCAGATGACGTAGCCAAGGTTGTTTCGGACGAAAAAATAGAAGTCGTTACAACAGGCGCAGGAAATCCTTCCAAATATATGAAAGACTGGAAGGAAGCCGGAATAAAGGTGATCCCTGTCGTTGCGTCTGTCGCAATGGCTAAGCTCATGACCAGGCTCGGCGCCTCCGCGCTTATCGCAGAGGGCGGCGAGAGCGGCGGTCACGTAGGAGAGCTTACTACTATCGTACTTGTACCGCAAATATGTGATGCAACTACCCTTCCTGTCATTGCGGCAGGAGGAATCGCCGACGGACGCGGCGTTGCCGCGGCATTTATGCTCGGCGCATGCGGCGTTCAGCTGGGAACACGCTTCCTCAGCGCATTCGAATGTACGATACATCCGAATTATAAAGAAAAAATACTTAAGGCAAACGATCTGTGTACCATGGTAACAGGTAAGCGCCTCGGACATCCCGTCCGCAGTCTGCGCACGCAGTTTGCCCGCAATTATTCAAAAGCCGAATACGGCGGAATGCCCGACGACGAGCTTGAAGCACTCGGAGGAGGCGCGCTTCGTCTTGCCGTAAAAGAGGGCGACAATGAAAAAGGCTGTTTCCTTGCAGGACAGATAGCCGCTATGGTAAAGAAAGAGCAGCCCGCAGCCGAAATCGTTAAAGAGATTATGGATGAGGCAGAGCCTATCCTTAAAAGAGGTCCGTCATGGGTAGAATAGCCTTTGTTTTTTCAGGTCAGGGAGACCAGCACCCGGGAATGGGAAAAGAGCTGTACGAAAGCTATGAAAGCGCCAAAGCCGTATTCAGCATGTGCGACGCGCTCCGTCCCGGAACATCTGAGCAGTGCTTTGACGGCACAGAGGAACAGCTCAAGGAAACAAAAAATACTCAGCCCTGTCTTTTTGCGACAGAGCTTGCCGCAGCCGACGTACTTATCGGCGAGGGCATAAAGCCGGACGCAGTCGCAGGCTTCTCTCTCGGAGAGGTCGTGGCGGCAACCGTCGCAGGAATATTCAACCGTGAAACAGGTTTCCGCCTTATATGTAAGCGCGGAGAGCTGATGCAGGAAGCTGCGCTCAGGCATGAGACCTCTATGGTCGCAGTCGTAAAGCTCACTCCCGAAACGGTCACCGAGCTTTGCTCGAAATTTCCGGAGGTATATCCGGTAAACTTCAACTGCCCCGGTCAGATATCGGTATCGGGACTCTTGAGCAGCATGAAGGATTTCTGCGACAGCGTCAAGGCGGCAGGCGGAAGAGCCATTCCGCTCAAGGTCGCCGGCGCATTTCATTCCCCGTTCATGAATGAGGCGGCTGACGCATTTGCAGCAGAGCTTACTCAGGCGGAGATATCCGAGAGCAGTATCGACGTTTACTCGAATGTTACGGCTGAGCCGTACTCATCGGATGTGCGCGGACTTCTCTCACGTCAGATATGCAGTCCTGTACAGTGGGAACGCACCGTCCGCCGGATGATAGCGTCGGGAATCGACACATTTATAGAGATAGGTCCCGGGAAAACGCTTACAAATATGATAAAAAAGACGGATCCCGAAGTAAAAGTCTATCCTGTGACCGAGCTTCAGACTATCTTATCTGAGCTTAAAGGCTGAGCGCCGTCAAGGCTTCGCCTTTCAATAAGGGGCAAAGCCTCGTAATTCAACATTTCAGTGGTGGTATAACCCACCGCTGAAAAAAGCAAGAGGAACCCGCCGCCTAAGCGGAGGGAGACATCTGCGCGAAGGATAAAACACTGAAAGGAACAAAAGTTATGCTAAACGGAAAGGTTGCACTCGTCACAGGCGCGTCACGCGGAATCGGCGCGGCAATAGCCGAAAAACTGGCTTCACTCGGTGCAAATGTGGCGGTTATCTATGCCGGAAATGAACAGGCTGCAAACGCTGTCTGCGAAAAATGCATCGGTCAGTACGGAGTTCAGGCAAAAGCATACCGCTGCAACGTGGCTTCTTTCGATGAGGTGAAAAGCACGGTAGCGGCTGTCAAGGCTGATTTCGGCACGGTACATATTCTTGTAAACAATGCCGGAATCACAAGAGACGGACTCACGGCGATGATGAAGGAAGAGGACTTCGATTCGGTAATAGATACCAACCTCAAGGGCGCATTCAATATGATACGCCACTGCACCGGACTTTTTCTGCGCAACCGCGAAGGCTGCATAGTCAATATCAGTTCGGTGGCAGGTATAATGGGAAATGTCGGTCAGAGCAACTATGCCGCCTCAAAGGCAGGACTTATCGGTCTGACAAAATCGGTTGCAAAGGAGCTTGCGCCGCGCGGAATACGCTGCAACGCAGTCGCTCCCGGCTTTATAAAAACAGACATGACCGGAGAGCAGACGGATAATCCGCTGCTTTCGATGATACCGCTCGGAAGGATGGGCGAGCCGTCGCATATCGCGGACGCGGTCGCTTATCTTGTCAGCGCAGAATACGTTACCGGAGAGGTACTGCGCGTCGACGGCGGAATCGCAATGTAACATAATAAAACACAAAAAATATCAGTTAAAAATGCCGCGCAAATATCGCGCGGCACTGATACTGCCGATCCCCGGAGAAAAAACTCTCCGCAGTCGGTCAAAACCATCCCGCGGCGCATGCCGCGCCGGCGCTGCCGCGCAAGAATGAAAAATTACTGCGGCAAAAACAGATATGCGTCACAGCCCTATGAGGCGGTGCGCTTCGGAAAGGTACGGTCTTAAACAAATGAGCGAAAACAGAAGAGTTGTCGTAACCGGACTCGGCGCTATATCCCCTGTCGGAAAGAGCGCACACGAGGTCTGGGAAAATCTTAAAAACGGAAAAAACGGTATCGGCAGGATCACGCTTTTCGATACCGAAAATTATAAAGCAAAGCTTGCGGCAGAGGTAAAGGACTTCGATCCGCTGAACTACATGGAGCGCAACGATGCTCTGCGCAGCGACCGCTACGCGCAGTTCGCGGTAGCGGCTGCAAATCAGGCTGTCGAGGACAGCGGAATCGCTGGAACTGTAGCGCCCGAGAAATTTTCGGTATATTTCGGAAGCGGAATCGGCGGTATAAGCACTTTCGAGACCGAACACACAAAGCTGATAGAAAAGGGGCCGAGACGCGTTTCTCCCCTGTTTATCCCTATGCTCATAGCGAATATGGCAGCAGGACTCATAGCAATAAAGCATGACTGCCGCGGTTCGGCGCTTCCGGCTGTAACTGCATGCGCCTCCGGCTCAAACGCTATCGGAGAAGCAATGAGAATGATAAGACACGGATATGCAGACGCTGTAATTTCTGGAGGTTCGGAAGCTCCGATCAGTCCCTCTGCACTGTCCGGATTTGTAAATATGCACGCGCTTTCGACATCGGAAGATCCCGATGCGGCTTCGCTTCCCTTCGATAAGCGCCGCGGCGGCTTCGTTATCGGAGAGGGCGCGGTATCGCTCATTCTCGAAGAATACGAGCATGCAAAAGCAAGAGGTGCTAAGATATACGGAGAACTGTGCGGATACGGCTCTACCTGCGATGCATACCATATCACTTCACCGCATCCGGAAGCAAGAGGCGGCGCACAGGCAATGAAGGACGCAATGGCTGAAGCAGGCTATACCGAAAGCGATTCGGTATACATCAACGCGCATGGAACGGGAACTTCGATGAATGACTCGATCGAGACAAAGGCTATCAAGCTTGCTCTCGGAGAGGATGCAGCGCGGAAGGCGCTTATAAGCTCCACAAAGTCTATGACAGGACACATGCTCGGCGCAGCGGGCGCTATGGAAGCACTTGTATGTCTGCTCGCGCTCAGAGACGGAATAATCCCGCCGACCATCAATCTGCTCGAGCCTGACGAGGAGTGCGATCTGAACTATGTACCCGGTAAAGCGGTAAATGTCAAGGCGGATCTTGCACTGTCAAATTCACTCGGCTTCGGCGGTCACAACGCCTGCCTTGCCTTCAGAAAGATCTGAATCCGGGATCGTCCGCGCGCGGACCTTCCGGATATCGAAAGATATTGAAAGGAACAGACAAAAGCCATGAAAGAATCAGATATCAGAAAATACGCCGGTCTGATGAGCGAACTCGGACTGACCGCGCTTGAAATAACAGAAGACAACAAAACAGTACGTCTCGAAAAAACGCCTGTCCGCGCATCCGAGACAGTACCGGTCAGTCTTCCCTCTGCACCGGCAGCCGCCGCTGCGCAGCCTGCAGCTTCGGACAAGGACGACTATATCAGCGTAAGATCACCTATCGTCGGAGTATTCTATGCCGCGCCTGCGGAGAATGCGGAGCCGTATGTTTCGATCGGCGACAAGGTGGAAAAAGGAAAGATCCTCTGCATCATCGAGGCAATGAAGCTCATGAATGAGATATGTGCGGACGAGAGCGGAGTCATCGCTGAAATATGCGTAACAAACGGTCAGGTAGTCGAATACGGAACAGAGCTGTTCCGCATAAAGAGGTAAAAGCATGAACAGAGACGAGATCATGAATATACTTCCCCACAGAGACGACATGCTTCTGCTCGACGATGTGGAGAACACCGACGGAACCGCAGTAGGACACTATACCGTAAAGGGAGACGAATTCTTCCTTCGCGGGCATTTTCCGGGCAATCCGATCGTGCCGGGAGTCATTCTCTGCGAGATACTCGCGCAGTCGGCATGCGTTCTTATGCAGGACGCGCTCGGAGATGGTCATCTGCCTGTCTATACAGGACTTAACAACGTCAAATTCCGTTCTCCGGTAAAACCCGGGGACACTGTCGAAACACGGTGCTGCATAAAGCGCGCTAAGCATCCGTTCTACTTCGGAGAGGGTACGGTATGCGTAGACGGCAGGCTTTGCGTGTCGGCTGAATTTTCCTTTGCAATAAAAGGAGACTGAAAAGGCTATGTTTTCTAAAATACTTATCGCAAACCGCGGCGAGATCGCAGTGCGTATAATAAGAGCATGCAAGGAAATGGGCGTCGCGACCGTAGCCGTATATTCGGAAGCGGACAAAAATGCTCTTCACGTCGCGCTCGCCGATCAGAGCTACTGCATCGGACCTGCCGAAGCGACAGAAAGCTATCTGAGTGAAGATCAGATAATAAGCACCGCGATACTGTCGGGCGCGCAGGCTATTCATCCAGGATACGGCTTTCTCTCGGAAAATGCTCATTTTGCCCGTATGTGCAGAAAAAAAGGGCTTGTATTTATCGGTCCCGATCCCGACAGCATGGAACAGCTCAGCGACAAAGCACTGCTTAAGGAGCTTGTCAAAAACACAGGCCTCTCTGTAATTCCGGGTACAAAGGCGGTATCCTCCGCCCAGCAGGCGCGGCAGGAAGCCGACGCTCTCGGATATCCCGTCATGCTCAAGGCATGCGCCGGAGGCGGCGGACGCGGAATACGTCTTATCAGATCGGGCGACGAGATCGCGGAAGCATACAGCCAGGCTACAGCCGAGGCAATAGCCTCCTTCGGAGACGGCTCGGTGTATATCGAAAAATACATCTTTCCGGCGCGCCACGTCGAGCTTCAGATACTTGCCGATGAGCAGGGAAACGTCGTCTGTCTCGGCGACAGAGACTGCTCGCTCCAGCGCCGCAATCAGAAGCTTATCGAAGAAACGCCGTCCCCCGGAGTTTCTCCTGAGCAGCGCAGGAAAATAATAAAGGAAGCTACCGACGCCGTAAAGCAGATCGGTTATGTCGGAGCGGGAACGCTCGAATTTCTGCTCGACCGCGACGGAAACTTCTGGTTCATGGAGATGAATGTAAGACTTCAGGTCGAGCATTGCGTAACTGAGATGCTCACGGGAATCGACCTTGTCAAGTGGCAGATACGCGTTGCGGCGGGAATACCGATAAACTTTACTCAGGACGATATAAAACTTGAAGGATCGTCGATCGAATGCCGGATCAATGCGCAGAGCTGCGGAACGTGCAGTATGCTGCATGTCCCCGGAGGCCCTTCCGTCCGCTTCGATACCTGTCTTATCGGCGGCGCTACTGTATCGCCCTACTATGACTCGCTTCTCGGAAAGCTCGTCACCTACGCGAAAACGCGCGAGGAAGCGCTCAGAAAGCTCCGCGCCGCGCTTTGCGAGCTTTTGATTGAGGGAATTCCCACGAATATCGAGGAGCAGCTCAGCTTTGTCGAGGACGAACGTTTCACATCCGGAAACTACGATCTGACCTTTATGGGAAACAGATAAGGCTGACGCCTTAAATATCGCAAAATTCGAAAGGTACGGTCATAAGCTATGGCTTTGATAAACTTTTTAAATCCAAAAAACAAGCTTGAAGAGGGCGGACGCTCGGCAGCCCCGGTCCAGCGCGACGAGGGCGAGCCTGAAAAGAACTGTCCGAACTGCCACAAGGACATACCGCTGAGCCGCCTTTGGGCAAACAAGCTCGTATGTCAGTGCGGATATCATTTCCGTATGAAAGCGCGTCAGCGCATCCATATAATAGTCGATAAAGGGACGTTTCACGAGCTTTATTCGGAGATGAAGTCCGCAAATCCGCTCCAGTTCCCCGGTTATAACGATAAGCTCGACACCGTCAAAAACGTAAGCGGCGAGGAAGAGGCTGTCATCTGCGGAACTGCAAAGATCGGCGGTCAAAGCTGCTGTATATTCGTCATGGAATCATATTTTATGATGGGAAGCATGGGAACCGCTGTCGGTGAAAAGATCACCTCACTGTTTGAATATGCGCACAAGCACAGAATGCCGGTCGTCGGCTTTACCGTCTCAGGCGGTGCGCGTATGCAGGAGGGACTTCTGTCGCTCATGCAGATGGCAAAAACAAGCGCGGCGGTAAAGCGCCATAGCGACGCGGGACTGCTCTATATAGCAGTTCTTACAGATCCTACTACCGGAGGCGTAACTGCAAGCTTTGCAATGGAAGCCGATATAATCCTTGCCGAGCCGGGTGCCATGATCGGCTTTGCGGGAACGCGCGTCATCGAGCAAACGACGCGAAGATCTCTGCCGAAGGAATTCCAGAAAGCTGAGTTTGTACTCGATCACGGATTTATAGACAGCATTGTAAGCCGCGGAAATCAGAAAAAGATGCTCAGCGAGCTTCTGAAAATGCATAACGGAGGACGTGGAAATGAGTCAGACGCCATATGACAGAGTAAAGCTTGCCCGTAACAGCGCAAGACCTACGGGACTCGATTATATAAACAACATTTTCGAAGACTTCATCGAATTTCACGGCGACCGCCGCTTTGCGGACGATCCCGCGATAGTCGGAGGGATCGCAAGGCTGGACGGAGATCCGGTGACCGTGATCGCGATCGAGAAAGGACACACCGCAAAGGAGCGTGCAAGACGCAATTTCGGAGCGCCGAATCCCGAGGGCTACAGAAAAGCACTTCGCCTTATGAAGCAGGCAGAAAAGTTCGGCAGACCTATAATCTGCTTTATCGACACCTCCGGAGCATATTGCGGCATCGGAGCAGAGGAACGCGGGCAGGCTCAGGCAATCGCCGAAAATCTTACGGAAATGTCTACGCTCTGCGTTCCGATAATCTCGGTACTTATAGGAGAGGGCGGAAGCGGAGGAGCGCTCGCACTCGCCGTTGCAGACAGAGTATGGATGCTTCAGAACGCCGTATATTCGGTCATATCCCCCGAGGGATGCGCAAGCATTCTCTGGAAAGACGCTTCAAAAGCGGAAAATGCCGCCGCAAGCCTGAAGCTCACCGCAGAGGACGCTAAAACACTCGGCGTTATCGAACGTATACTGTCTGAAAACGATATCGGCAAAAAGGAATTTTACGACCGCATTCGCTCGCTTCTCACAGACGAGATAAAACTGCTTAACGAGGACTTTGATCTTATGGAAAAACGCTACAGGCGTTTCAGATATATAGGATCGGAAGCCGCGGGAGGAAGCACGGCAGACAGGCAGGAAGAAATATTATGAGTATCAGCGATAAATATTGCCGCGAGACGCTTAATGCATCCGGCGGACTTGAAAAAATTGAGATAAACTGTCCGGATAACTTTAACTTCGGATACGACGTAGTCGATGCGATAGCAGACAAAACTCCGGATAAAACCGCTCTTGTATGGTGCAATGTCGAAAATGAAGAACATATCTTCAGCTTTTCGGATGTAAAAAAATACAGCAACCGGATCGCAAATGTATTTACAAGCGCAGGACTGAAGCGCGGCGACCGAGTAATGGTCGTGCTGAAACGCCATTATGAATATTGGTTCGTAGCGGTCGCGCTTCATAAGCTCGGAATAACTATGATCCCTGCCACACATATGCTCACCGTCGCTGATTTTCTCTACCGCATAAAGTCCGCAAGGGTAAATGCGATCGTATGTACGCCGCAGGACGGTGTTCCGGATAAAGTGCTTCAGGCACTCCGCATGTTTGAGATCCCGTGCAAGCTCTGGAGCGTTCAGAAAAGCATACCCGGATTCCGCAATCTGTCAGAAGAGCTTCGCCATGTATCGGATGAGCTTCCGCGTGTCGCAACATCCGTAAACGACCGAATGCTGCTTTACTTCACATCAGGTACTACAGGATATCCCAAAGGTGTAATTCACGACTTTTCGTATCCGCTCGCCCATGTCGTAACCGCGAAATACTGGCATCAGGCAGAGGACGGAGGCTTGCATTTCACAGTCGCCGAAACCGGATGGGCAAAGGCGTCGTGGGGTAAGATCTACGGTCAGTGGCTTATCGGAAGCGCTGTAATGGTCTATGATTTCGACAATTTTGATCCTAAACAGCTTATATCTGTAATAAACCGCTACGGAGTCACCTCATTCTGCGCGCCGCCGACGGTATACAGATATATCGTAAGGAAAGGTATTCCCGACATGCCTACGCTGAAGCATGCGACAACTGCCGGAGAGATGCTTGCCCCGGAGATATCAAGAAAATTCACCGAAAAAACAGGAATACAGCTCTACGAGGGTTACGGTCAGACCGAAACCACTCTTCTTACTGCGAACTTCAAGGGACGCTCACCTGTCGAAGGATCTATAGGTACCGGTTCGCCCCTTTATAATTTAGAGCTGCGCGGTAAAAACGGAGAGAAGGTCTCCGTAGGAGAACTCGGAGAAATCGTTATCGTGCCTCCGAAAAACGGCAGACAGATAGGTGTTTTCTGCGAATACCTTGATAATGAGGAGCAGTATAAACATGTATGGCGCGGCGGAGTGTATCACACCGGAGATTCCGCATATATGGACGAAAACGGCATGTACTGGTTTCACGGCCGCTTTGATGATATTATAAAGACCGGCGGATTCAGAGTCGGTCCTTACGAGATCGAAAATATACTTGCGGAATATCCCGGCGTAGTCGAATGCAGCGTCATCGGCGTTCCCGACGCCCTGCGCGGTCAGGCGATCAAGGCGGTAATCGTATTGTCCAAGGACTATGAACCGTCGAAAGCGCTTGAAAAGGAGATCAAGGACTTCTGCAACAGCAAGCTTGCAGAATACAAATGGATCAGAATAGTCGAATTCGTTGACGAAATGCCGAAGACAATAAGCGGAAAGATCCGCAAGGTGGAGCTTCGCGGCGAAGTAAATAAATAAAAAGTATTTACACCGCCGTGCCATATACAGTATCAGAGGTTTGCTCTTATCGCCTTTCATTAAAGATAAATAGGAGGCTGACAAAAAGTCAGCCTCCTATAAATACATCCTCAAAAAGCAAATGTATAAGCTAAACTCCCGGATAAAAGTAAGAGCCGCAGCGGAACATAAGGGACGGCAT
>CALGZV010000135.1 GCA_937934385.1 uncultured Clostridia bacterium
CAGATAGGTCTGTGTTTTGTCGTAGGACTGCCATTGAATAATACGGTTTATTTCTTTCATGCCGACAGTTACCCATACGGCGACCGGAATATCATTATCAATATATGTACTGCAAAGCTCTGCGAGTGATGTTCCTGTGAGATTCAGTGCATAATGGCTTTCGGGGAGATATTTATTAAGCGCGCGAACTATTACAGGCGCAAAGCATCCCCATCCGTTTTTTTCGCTGCGAGGATTTCCTGCATAGTAATATTTCGGATTCGGACCGTAGCGGCATCCGAATTTTATAGATACGGGTGAGGTGTCAAGATATTTGTCAACAAATTCGAGAGGGTCTGCATCGAATCCGTAATATTGCAGAAGCATGACTGCCGAAACCGATTCGCATCCGTTCGGAAGAATACCCTCCTGTGAAATATATGGGATTTCTATTCTTTTTTCATGCTTTGCGGAGACGCCGAAAAATTCGGCGAGTGTATTATATGAATCATTTTTGTTTTTAAAAAGGTCTGTGTCTCTGTAAATCAGCTCTGATAATATTCCGATCGTTTCTTCGGACAGTCCGTTTGAATAGAGAATATTATAGTAATCGGATAGCATTGTCTGATATTTTTGATCATTTTCCGGATCGTTTGGAGCCTCGCTTTTATATATGTATTCATGCAGCTTAGCAATTCCGGTTTCTATTTTTTCATTATACGGAATAGCGGTGACATTGCCGTCAGCATCTCTGTCATAGAAGAACATTTCGGGTAGTTCTATTGCAGAACTGTTGTTATCGTTATTGCCTTGGGAAACATCGGTTTTATCTGAAGCGTTATCTCGGTAGTTTTCTAAAAAATAATTGCTGTCTATCAGTATACTTTTTGAAAACATATTATTCCGGTTCAGCTTCATGATTATAAGCAGGGAAAATACCAACGCTATAATAAGTACGGCGGTTGTTATTAACAGAAAGATCATAGCCGGATTTTTGCGGCGTATAGGCTTTTTTGATTTTTTTGCGGATCGGTCGGAGCTTTTCATCTTGTCACCTGTTTATTCCGAAAGAGGCTGCCTCGTAAAACGGAGCAGTCTCTTTAATATGGCTTATTCGGTTATAATAAATTACTTTGTCTTTTCAATTATAAGATCTGCAGCTTCTGTAAGATAGCTGTTTTGCATTTCTTCGATTGCTCCGCTGTCACAGAGAGCCGCGAGCTTTGTATCAAACGGAATACGTCCGAGTGCAGATGTGCCGAAGCTTGCAGAAAGCTCATCGAGCCGGCTTTTTCCGTAAAGCTCAATGTGTTTTCCGCAGTCGGGACATACGGCATAGCTCATATTTTCAACGATTCCGAGAACGGGAATATTCATCATCTGCGCCATTTTTATTGCCTTTGAGACTATCATGGATACAAGCTCCTGAGGACTTGTTACGATGACGATTCCTGTGAGGGGAAGCGACTGGAATACCGTAAGCGGCACATCGCCTGTTCCGGGAGGCATGTCGACGTACATATAATCTACGTCGCCCCAGTGTATATCAGTCCAGAACTGTTTTACCGTACCTGCGATTACAGGTCCTCTCCACACAACCGGAGTTGTTTCATCTTCAAGCAGGAGATTTACAGACATGAGCTTTATGCCGGACTTGGTTTGAGGCGGATTCATTCCTGTGTCATCACCGGTGATCTCGGCAGAGTGCATGCCGAATATCTGGGGGATAGACGGTCCTGTTATATCAGTATCCATTATTGCCGTCTTGTATCCGCGCCGGCTTGTAAGTACCGAGAGCATGGAGGTGACGAGCGATTTTCCGACTCCTCCTTTTCCGCTGACTACACCGATTACATTTTTAACGCGGCTGTCCGGATTTGAAGGTGCGAGAAGGCTTTCGGGATTGTTTTTCGAAGGGCAGTTTTCGCCGCATGACGAGCAGTCGTGGGTACAGCCTTCGGGTACATTGTTTTTTTCTTCTGTCATGATTTTACTTGTCCTTTCAAATGTGAGCTGTCACAAAGAATATAAATTTATTTTATTATAAACCAAACTTGCCGTTTTTACAATATCAGATGCCTATTTCCGAATAAAATTAACAATTACGCAAACGCTGCTTGTGAGAGGATACTATCGTGACACAGTATTTTGCGTGCGGAAATTTATCTGAATACCGAACCGATCATTATGTTTACATATGACATATATTCTCTGACAAGGTATACGGTCGTCCAGAACGGATTATCGTAGTCGGTAGGATACATAGAAAAATCCAAGCCGTTTTTTTGTGCAAGCAGTTTTATCCGAGCTATGTGGTATCTGCTCGATACCCCTATAACGGCGTCGCGCCGAAGTCCGTTTTCTTCTATAAGCTCAAGAGAAAATGATATATTTTCGAGTGTGTTGCGCGAACGATCCTCTTTATATATACGGCTGTTGTCGATTCCGTGTTCGCACAGCCATGCCCGCATAGATTCCGCTTCGCTGATGCTTTCATTGTCTCCCTGACCTCCGGATACTACGCATACAGAATTCGGGTATATATTTAAAAGCTCAAGGGCGCTGTCGAGTCTTTTTGTAAGCGATTTTCCGGGAGTATATCCGTATGTGTGGCATCCGAATACCATCACCGTTACCTGTTCGTCTTTTGAAAATCTTTCGGGCGCACGCTGCTCCTGTATTGAGGCGAACGACAGGATGTAGACAGATAGGGCGATATAACTTACGATCCAGAAATACATGCCGCAAAAACATATGATATTAAGTACCCTGGGCATTTTCTTGCGGAAAAACATTGCAAGTGCGGCAATAATTACGGCCGCAATAGGGAATAGAATCGGAGAGAGTATGCTTGCTCCGTCTATAATTGCAGATATAGCGTAGGCTCCGAATAAGAACATTATTATA
>CALGZV010000136.1 GCA_937934385.1 uncultured Clostridia bacterium
AAATAGAACTGCCTCGGTGCTTTTTCTCGCGCAGGCGTCTGATAATTCCTATTGCTTCATCTTTGCTGTGTCCGCATGATATAAGGATCTCATCCGAATATATTCCTTTTTTACTGTGCGATGACTTGCGTATTACCGCTACGGGATCTATACATACACCGTCATTGCAGGGCAGATTTTTTTCATATAAAGCCGCAATATCTGCTTCTGAGTATAACGGAAGCATAATTTCACGCCGTCGTGATGCATATTCTACATTTCCGCTGCTGCGGAATGATATTGCCATGCACATTCCGCTTTCTTTTTTTTGTATCCTGCGGTCAAACAGAAGGATGCCCTCTTCAGGTATATACTCAGATTCTATAGCAAGCGTGCTGTAAGCAGGATGTGAGGTATAATCTATCAGTTCGGACATAACAGGTTCAAGGTAAAGCATGGGTACTATCTCACAAAAATGTCCCCTTGCATTTATACGGAGATGTACCGCATTTTCATATCTGTCCATCTGCCAGGTTGCCGTGAGACGGATTCCGTTTTTTTCTGCCCGGTAGGTTATCGAGTCTTTGGTAAAACTCATACCTGCGTCTGACGTCGATAATTTTGTACCGTCTGTCATAGCAAGCAAACGAATCCCTTTAACCGACACCGATGCCGGCTGTTCTCCGATATCGTTTTTTATGTCATCTTTGTCAGAATCGACGTGTCCGCTGCAGACCGAAAATCTGTCCCCGACAGGTGCAGTCATAGCAGTTCTTCCGAAGCTGAGTATTGCTGCTCCGTCTGAAAGCGCAACAAGATGGAGCGATCCGCCGTTTATAGCGGCAGCGGACGGTATTTCTTTCTCAGTATTAATGCTCTCCGTCTGTATACTTCTTCCCTTTACGGCGGTATTTTTCAGCTCGACGGGATCGTGCTTTTTAGTTACGATCGCTCCTATCGGGATCCGTTCATCGGAAAGCGAGCGTGCGGAAGCCATATCCGGTGAACGCATGAACCGTTTGCAGAATATACCGTCCATACATGCATTTGCCACAGCTATCATACTCATTCCGAGATGGTGAGACATAAAGCATTTTACAGCTGCATATCCCTTTCCGACACGCGACGGCGTCATATCAATTGATTCGTAAAATCCGAATTTCCCGTACATTCCAAACTGTCTGAGCCGGTCAAGATTCGAGCATGCATCCGACGGAGCGAAAGGCAGCATAAGATATGATGAATACGGAGTAATTACATGATCGCGTTCTTCTCCGCTTATCGCAAGAGGTTTCGAACCAAACGCTCTGTAGCAATAGTTCATATCTGCATCAAAGGCAAAATAACATCCTTCACTGCGTCCCCATACATTTTTTACGGCAGTATCCTTCTGCATCTTTATCGCAAATGAGAGCGCCTCCCATTCTAGAGTATCCGGTTTGGGTTCTATAAAAAGTGCCGGCATGAAATATTCAAATGCGGTACCGCTCCATGAAAGAACACCGAGTCTGCCTCCGCGGGAAACAAGCGGCCTGCCGAGTTTCTCCCAATGTTCCGGCGGTACGTCGCCTTTTGCGATTGCAACATAGCTTGCGGTACGGCATTCACTCATAAACAGATCATAACACCCGCTGTCGGGCATACCTGTTGTGGTATTTACACCTGTATATAAAAGCCCGCGGCTCTGATTGTAAAAAATCGAATAGTCAGCATCGCGTATCAACGTGTCAAGAGATTTTATAAGTCCTGCAAGCCGCGGATTTTCGTCGAAGTAATCTTCGATTCCGTACCTCAGCGTTATTATCGAAGCTACAAAATTTCCGCTGTCTACAGTTGATACATATGGCATAAGAACTGCTTTTGTCCTGGTATCATACCAATTGTATAAATGTCCGCGCCATTTTGACATTGATTCTATAGAATCAAGAGTTTTAGAAATACGGTCATAAAGTTCCTCTGAATCTATAAAGCCAAAGTCTCTTGCCGCAAGTACAGATAACATATAAAGTCCGATATTTGTCGGGGATGTTCTGTGAGCTGTCTTTTCCTCAGGAGACAGCGCAATATTATCGCACGGAAGCATACTGTCTTCAGCAGTGACATTTTCTTTAAAGAAATTCCACATTGCGTGCATATCGCCGACAAGTATATTTCTGTTTTTCTCCGAAATTTTTCGGCGGCGTCCTCCGTATTCTTTGCCGAGTCTCCATGACCAGAAAGGCTGGCAAAACCATGCAAGTCCGATAAGCTGAAGAGGAACGCACGGCAAAAGCATAAATGCTGCTCCGGCAATGATTGCAGGCATCATTCTTACAGTATAGTCCGAAAGATATCCGCGGTACATATCCCCTTCCGCAGCAGTTGTCCATTCAAGAAGCCGACGATGCGTTATAGTCATTCTCACAATACTTCTCAGCACTGCATCAAGTGATGTTGCCGCACGGTCCAACAGAGATGATATTTCATACAGTGCAGAAACAAACGGAGCCGCCGGCAAAACGGAAATTCTTGAGAAATGGCGCAGAGTAAATGATTCGTTAAGAATGCGTTTCGGAAGTCCGATCAGAAAATCTATGACAGATGACAGCAAAGGAAGCAGTATATAAGACAACGCTGCTAATGTGGCTATCCATGCCGATTTTTCTCCGAGAAAAAATGAAATCAAAAGAAGCGCTACTGAAAATACCGGAACAAGAGCCCTTCGTATATTATCCCATATTTTAAATATAGAGAGAGCATTAAGCGGTTTCCGTGCAAAAGCCGCCGACTGTACGTCTCCCCGTATCCATCTG
>CALGZV010000137.1 GCA_937934385.1 uncultured Clostridia bacterium
TCCGCTTTTTTCGGAAATGAAATCGCAAAGCCGTTTTTTCTGTGTTTCATCGGGCGGCACGGATGAATATAGGATCGCCTGTGCCGGATTTTTATTTTCGTTGGTCAAGATCAGACCGTCCTTTCAAAAACGCCGGAGCTCCGGAGCTTGTCTATGTTTTAAATATAGATTTTTAACTCCGTTTTTCTTCGACTGAATTTAAAAAATCGTTAAACATATCTGTATTTGCTGAGCTGCGAACGATTTTTTCAGCGGCAGCGGCAGCCATTTCGGCTATCTCACTTTGCGCGCTTGCGATTATTTTTTTCTTTTCGGATTCTGCTTCTGCTTCGGCAGTGTCAATAATATTCTGAGCCTGTTGTTCGGCTTTCTTTATTTGCTCGCATACAAGTGACTGAGCTTCTTTTTCTGCATTTGCTTTCATCTCGCCGATTTCATGGTCGGCTTCCGTGAGGCGCTTTGAACATTCAGCTTTGAGTGCTGTAGCTTCTGCAAGTTTCTTATTTATAAGCTCGTCTGTTTCGCGGTATTCGGCGGTTCTTTTTTCCATGAAGTTGTGTACCGGCTTGTAGAGCAGGAAATACAGTATTCCAAACAGAAGAACGAAATTCAGAAGATGGATAAGTATCTGCTGAATGTTTATGTTCAACGGTAATTGCATAACAAATTGTCCTTTCCCGGGTATCTGTAACTGTTTGTTTTAAATTAAAGCACGAATATAATAAGAATAGCAATAATAAGTGCATATATGATAGCTGTCTCGATAAATACAAGTCCGAGCATAAGACTTGTGCGAATACTTCCGGCAGCTTCGGGCTGACGTGAGATGCTTTCAGAAGACTTACTGATTGCAATACCCATAGCGATAGCACCGGCTGCGGCAACAAGACCGATTGCAATTCCTGCGGAAATCGCTTTGCTGGAAGCGACGCTGTTTTCGGTTTCTTCAGCGTTCTGCACCGCGGAGGTTTCCTCCGGAACTGCTGCGACGTCTGTTGCGAATGCAGGAGCCGCGATAAGGCATACGGTCATAACGATCATAAGGGCTGCAATTATCTTTTTTGTAATTGTTTTCATTTTTTATTCCTCCGTTTTGTCAGGCAGTTTTTTTCTTTTTTGCCTTTTTAGGTTTTTTTGGATGCTGCTCCGATACCTCTCCGTAGAAAAGCGCCGTGAGCATTGTAAGTACGTAAGTTTGTATGAGTGCGTGCAGCAGGGTAAACATTACACCGACGAGAACCGGTATAACATAGTTCATGCTTGCATAATAATATACAAGCTCTGTGACGAGCGCACCGCTGAGCAGGGCTCCGAAAAGACGGAAGCTCATAGATATAGGAAGAGAAAAGTCTTTAAGTGTATTACCTACACCGCGAAGCTTGTTTCCGACAATACCGCCGGAGAGAATCACAGCATAGGACATAAGTCCCATTGCGATTGCACCGTTTATATCGGAAAGCGGAGCCGGAAGGGATATTGAGTGTCCGGACGTAGTTACCGCCTGAAATCCGAAAAGTTCAAACAGTGTTCCGATAAAGATGTATGCTCCCGCTGTGAATACGTAGGCTCCGAGGAATCCGTTTCTGTGCGGACTGTTGGATTTTGCCAGACCGTCAAACAGAGAGACTGCCTGTTCAAGCAACATCTGAAATTTTCCGGGAATTTTTTTGAAACGCGGAATGATGAAGATTCTGACAAAAAGCGAAAAAATAAACAGGATTGCCGTAACCGTAAATGCGGAAATAACGCCGGGATTTACATTTATAATGCCGAACAGACTGATCTGTGACCAATCGTGCAGAACAGCGTCACGCATTACCGTTTTTATCGGCTCTTCTTCATTTCCGTTTGTTCCGGTAAGGATGATTCCTGTTATAAGAACAGCGATCAGACATATAAAAATTATGATACTGACCGTTCTTTTTTTCTTTCCCATTGGATAAAAATATCTCCTTCCCACATTAAGACAAATAACGACTGTCGAATTCAACTCATGTGCCTCATTAAAACGGGGTGCAGAGAAATTTTCAGGTACGTTGATGCTTTATATTTTTTATTTTCACATTCTATCACTAAAGCTGTTATCCGTCAAGGGCAAAAATGATAAAAAAAGAGTTTTTTATCATAATTTTATCATGGAATAATGAAAAAAATATGTTTTGACTTTTAATGGTGATTTTTTTACCCGGAGGTTAAAGAAAAAACGCCTTGTATAGGCGTTTTTTCTTTATATACTGTAATATTCTTTAACAACGGAATATGTTTTTCGGCTTTTCATTTTGAACCATGAGATCCGCATTTATGCATTCCGGGAAAGCATGGTTTTATATGTTTTCTGACGTGACGGTACGTGATCTTATTTTTTCTTGGCTTCAAGCTTTGCCATTGCACGCGGAGCTATCGGTTTTTCGGGAATTTCACCGGCTTTTTCAAGGGCTATTTTTGTAAGGAGCGGTCCTACAAGCTCATAGATCAGTACAGCGAAAAGCGATATGTTACGGATAATGATTCCGGCTTCGCCGAGAGACATTGCGGTCAGCGACATTCCGAGTGATACACCTGCCTGGGGAAGGAGAGTTATGCCGAGATATTTCTGTATCGCCGGCTCACACTTCATAAATTTTGCTGACAGTTTTGCTCCCTCGATTTTTCCTAATGAACGGAATATGATATATATAAGTCCTACAATAACGATTATCGGATTTTTAAATA